>NZ_QPID01000003.1:0-300000 GCF_003336225.1 Corallincola holothuriorum | reverse complement strand
GAGCACTTGCTGCTTATAGGTGTGCATGGCCGCCGTTTTTAAGTGTGCAGCTTGCTTAACATTTACTGTCCTTCTATCCCAAAGGTCTATGGTCTGCTGCAACCCCACTGCATAGTTGTTGTCGTCGCCGTTGCGATCTGCTCCAGCAGACAGTTCAGGGTTGTAGATAGGCTGCTTCATTGCATCTGCATTGGCATTGGTTCCCTGCCAGCGCTCCTTTGCTGCCCGCACGTCTGGGTGTTGACTAATTTGAATGGCTAACCAGTTGTTCCAATCGCTGCCTAGCGCCTGTGAATTAAGAAAGAGCGCGCACAGCACGCCGAGAGGAAAACACCGTATTGCGCCATAGAGGCGCCGAAAAAAAATATTTGTCATGGTTTCGACCAAACATTGAATATCGATAGATACACAGCGACTAATTGTCACTGCGAGCTCAAAGCAAATTGAAAGATCGAATTACGCTATCGGAGGGCGAAACAAAGAGATCGGGAGATATTTCGTTTGGCTGGGTAAAAAGCCTATTTCCTCGTCTACGATAAGCTGCAAGGAAATAGTTGGGTCAAGAACTACAAACGCAACAGAACTATGGCCGTGGCAATGACCACATTGATGGCAATCGTTCGGTGGTTGCTCGGAGTTTTCAACATAGGAGTGGGGGGCAGCGTGCCCATCTGACAACGCTTGATTTGAAACTTGTTGATGAGCATGGTTCGTTTGAAAGTGTTCTAAGCCTGATTGATGCGGTTTGTAAGCATAAGCTATAGCCACCCCTGATTGCAGAGCAATCAGTAGAGCAAGCAGTGATATAGAATACTTAAGAAGCACTAGGCTACAAATCCGTAAGCATCAAACAAGAGCCGTAAATCTATCAAAGCCATACCCCTTCGGCAAGCTAATCAGAGAATTAAAAGCACTCAGCTCGATCCCTCAATTAACTTCAGGCCTATGGCTGTTGCCCCTGAAACATAAAGACCAACACCCTGGGGCATACTATATAAAAAATACCTAATTCGAACCGAATACCTGGCAAGCTTTGCGGTAAAAACGAGTTCAACGAGCGAGCACTTTTAGCACACTCTGGTCCTTAAACAGCTAAGCAGCGGACATGTGGTATCGGCTGGTGAGTATGAATCTTTATTGCTCAACGCCGTTGTGCCGATACGCACGTTTTATGGTTCAGTGTGAAACTTTGTCTTTCAGCTCAGGCTCTGGGTAGCTGTTGGAAAGGGCTTACCGGCGAGGGCTGTCTGAGACTTCATTACTTTCCGACAGTCACATCAATTAAGCAGGCGATGACCGGATGGATTTCCCAGCCCTGAAGCGGCCATGGTAAACGCTGTCAGCTAAATGCCAGAGCTGTATACCAGTGCAACAAGGCCCTGATAATTTGGCAGATAAGTTATCGCAATCAAATAGCTCGGTCATGGAATGGAGAGTAAACAATTGATAGTCTGAAATACATGTTAATCAGGTTGCAGATAGTATGACTGCGGACACTTCAGAAACATTAGAGCATTCAGAGCTAGACTTTGGTCTTGAGGCTGCTACAACTCGATTAAAGCAAAGGGCTGAGCAAAGGAAGGGCTCGTTCAGGAAAATGTGTCAGGTTCGTATGCCTGAGTCGTTAACAGTGATGGCAGGTCCAGTGAAAAAGCCAGCCTCAAAGAAGTGAGTGGCGAAGTCTGTGAACTGTTCGGGGCTAATTCCCCAACGGTTAGTATGAAAAGAGTTGTGTATCGAGGTCGAGGTTGCCCGAAAACCTAATCATTACTAAGCAACTTTGTATGGATCTAATAAAATGATCAAACTTTATTGTATGACTTCTGCTATTGAATTCGTGATAGCCATCTTAAAATGATCAAACTATTGCTTGGTAAACCCAGCTAAAAAGACATGATGGCGCGTATTTTTGATCAAACTTTATTGTCCGCCGACACAGATGAACAGCCGGGCCATGCCCGGCTATTTTTTTGCCTAAAATAGCTGACAACCGCCTACGCTCGCTGGTTTCTCTTCTTGGTTTGGGAAGTCGACTCGGCGACGAGATCCGCGTGCAGGCTTCAGGGCCGGATGCCGAGGAGGCGATCATCCAACTAAGCCAAGCTATCCGCAATGGCCTTGGCGAAGCGTGTGGCAAAGCACAAAGTTGTGCAGCAACTAACGCAACTCCTCTACCAGAAGAACAACCACTTTTAGGCCAAACCAACGACGATCCGAATACGCTCAGTGGCGTAGCCGCATCGCCAGGCTTAGCCATTGGCCAAGTTTTTCAGTTGGTAGAAGAAACCTTTGAGTTTGCAGAGCAAGGCACTGACGTCACAACTGAACAACAGCAGTTAAGTGATGCGATAGAGAAAGCCAAGCAACAGCAGCAAACATTAAAAGCCGATGTCATCTCCCACGGTAGTAGCGAGCAAGCGGCAATCTTCGATGCGCACCGAGAACTGCTCAATGACCCAGAATTGACCTGCAAAGGCGCTCATAAACACGGTAAATGGGTAGGCGTGTGCGGCGGGATAGCATCCGACACCCAAGCCGTTCCCCTATTGATTGGCCTCGGCGTTGATGAGCTTTCAGTGAGCGTCCCCACCCTGCCAGCGATAAAAGCACAGGTGCGTGAGCGTTCGTTAAGTGATTGCCAATCACTGGCGCAACACGCACTCACACTGGAAACGGCGGCAGAGGTGAGAAACGCCAGCCCAGTGCGCTGAACCTATTTCGCGCCAGAACGCGCGCAACAATTGAAACGTCGCTGATACCAGTGGCGTTTTTTTGTTTTCACACCCAATAAGAATAGCGAATATGCCCTCTCTACGCTTGCGCAACATCATGCGCCAGCCAATACCCAACATGTATCCCACTCGGTTTTATGCGCATTAAAAAGAGACAATCCACACTTTAATGCGCATAAAAATGCGTAAAGTTGCTTTTTTATGCGCATTAAAGTGTAATAAATAGAGTAAAACATGCTCATGGGAAGACGATGCAGAGATTATTGCTCGAAAAACTACTGCTCTGGAAAGCCAAACCAGCGCGTAAACCCCTGCTGATTGATGGTGCCCGCCAGACAGGAAAAACCTACCTGCTGCAATCCCTGCTGGGAGATAGCTTCGAGCATGTCCTACGCGTTGACTTTCTTGAATCACCCGAAATGGCCGAGGCCTTTGCTGGTTCATTGACGCCAGAAGAGGTAATAGTCAACCTTGAGCTACTCACTGGCGAACAATTTAATCCCATCACAGACCTACTGATCCTCGATGAAATCGGCGAATGCCCACGTGCCGTCACGGCGCTCAAATACTTTGCCGAAAAAGCACCACAAATGTATGTGGCCGCCAGCGGCTCCAACATTGGGCTACTGAATGCTTTCCCGGTAGGCAAAGTCGAGCAACACAACCTGCGTCCACTTACCTTCCGCGAGTTTCTAATCGCCTCTGGTGAAACAACGCTTAGCAAAGCATTTGCAAGCCAAGCAAACTCAGCCGCCGCCCACAGTAAACTGTTCGACAAACTCACTGACTACTATTTTACCGGCGGCATGCCTGAAGCGGTGCGGATCTGGTTTGATATGAAAGAGCACAGCATTATTGAACGAGTGCAGGCCGTTTCAAACCTCCATAGCGATTTGGTTTCCGGTTACCAACGAGACTTTGGTAAATATTCCGGCAAAGTAGACGCAGGCTTGATCGAAGCCGTATTTAGCAATGTGCCATCGCAACTCTCTTCCGTCATCGACGAATCGGTGAAACGGTTTAAGTTCAAAGGGATCCATGAACGAAAATCACGCTACAGTGAGCTGGAAAGTGCCATCACATGGCTGGATAAATGCCGCTTAGTACTAAAAAATTACCCTATTGATGGCACACCACGAAACCCGCTCGCTGCATATCAAAAACAAAACATGGTTAAATTATTCATGTTTGATGTTGGGCTGCTTAACCATATGCTGGGTGTCAGCTACAGAGAAATCAAACAACAGGGCTATGAATATAAGGGATTCATCGCGGAAAGCTTCGTGCAGCAAGAGTTTGCAGCACAAGGTATCGACCCCACTTTCTCTTGGGGCGATGCCCGCGCAGAAATCGAATTCATCGTCGCGGATGACCAAGGCAACATCATCCCCATCGAGGTGAAAAGCGGCAAACGCACCAGAGCTAAATCCCTACAGTCCTACATCAACAAATGCGCGCCAAATAAAACAATAAAACTGACAGGAACACAGGGATCATCCCCAGTAGAACGGCACAACATTGTGTTGCCGCTCTACTACAGTGAATATGCTATTAGTCGGCATTTGAAGCGGTGATTTGATCTGGTATTTCTAGGCACCACGCTAAGCGAGTAAAATTGCCTAACGAGGTGAACAATGACATCTAAAACTACCCGCAAAACTTATACCGCCGAATCCAAAACCGATGCGATCAAAAGCCGAGGACAGTGACATCCATCCCTCAACAGCCCCAAATTATCTCCAGTGAGCAGGCTTCACACAACAGGCGTATGCGCGCATTAAGACGTGTATTAAGACGTGTATTAATAATACCTTATCGCTAATCCCAATTACGCTAACGGGAACATGTAATGCGCAAGGACTAAGCTTCCATCATCACGCGGCACGCTAACATGCATAGAGAGATAGCTACTGCGCCATCAAGGCATAGGTGATGTAAGAAATATAGGTGACCACCAGCAAGGCACCGACGGGCTTGCCTAGTGGACGCCCTTTCAGAGCCAGTCCCAGCACAAACAACAATGCTGTCACCGCGAAGTTAATCAAAATGACATTGTTCAATGCCAGATCCAGCGGGATCGGCATGATTAACGAGGTGGCACCTAAGGTGAAAAATATATTAAAAATATTTGAGCCGAGGACATTCCCCATCACCATGCCAACATCTCTCCGACGGGCGGCAGCAATGCATGCAATTAACTCAGGAAATGAAGTACCGGGGCCGACAATGGCTAAACCGATCGCCTTATCTGAAAGGCCGATGG
Source organism: Corallincola holothuriorum (assembly GCF_003336225.1). NCBI lineage: Bacteria > Pseudomonadati > Pseudomonadota > Gammaproteobacteria > Alteromonadales > Psychromonadaceae > Corallincola > Corallincola holothuriorum. The sequence goes on along the minus strand of NZ_QPID01000003.1, from coordinate 295,005 downwards.
TGCGCGCCAGGCTGCTCGCACCTTCAACAATAAACTCACCGCCAAATACTAAGCCCGCCAATCCTAAAATGACGTAAATAGTTGCCTTTAGCATGGGGTGAGGAGATTTCTTTTCATCATCGCCGCCGCTGGTCATCCCTTGCTCTTCGGCAATCGCTTGGTGGGAAGCACCAGCACCAGTGACTGCGGCACCGTAGACATAGCGCATAAAGATGGCAAAAAACATCAGGAATAGCAGGCCACTCGAGGCAAACAGTTCGTGATACCGGATCTGGTCAATATAGATCTGGTTACCCGCAATGCCGACGGCGGCAGCAGACAATAGGCAGAGGAACAGATCTTTACTCGCCACATCCTTGGCAATGGCAAGTGGTGCAATTAACGCCACCACGCCGACAATGGCGCAGATATTAAACAGATTACTACCTAATACATTGCCGAAAGCTAGATCCGTATTGCCATTCAAGGCTGCATTAATATTCACCGTAAATTCAGGCATCGACGTGCCAAATGCAACAATGGTGCTGCCGATGACCAATGTGGGTATGTTAAAGCGCTTAGCGATGGCTGTACCACCATCCACCAGAAACTGAGCTCCGTAGACTGCCATTAAGATACCGGCAACTAATAAGACAATATCCATCAACTATGCTCCCTGATGTATGACATCAATAGTTATTTAGTCATTTTTTCATATAGTTAAAAAACTATAGCCATAAAACTAAGCGATAGGAAAGTATCACGCAGAATTGCAGAGCACGACCTAGAATAGAGCAAGAGCTAAAGCTTGTTACAGTCAGCGAATGCGACGGTTAACTAAATGGACTAAGCAAAGAAATATGCTTTTAAGTGCAAATACGAATCGCTATCATAAACCTGTTAATACCACTGCTTACCAGCCATCCAGAGCAATAGGAATACAAATGAACAAGGCACTATTGACCACCACGATCACCCTTTTTCTGCTCTTTTCTGGCTTAGCTCAAGCCGCTTCTAGCGAAGTGAATGTCTACTCCTCACGCAAAGAAGCCCTGGTCAAACCCTTACTCGATGAGTTCACTGCTGAAACCGGCATCAAAGTGAACCTGGTGACAGGCAAGGATGATGCGCTGATCACTCGCCTGCAAAAAGAGGGTAAACGCTCACCGGCAGATCTACTGATCACCGCAGACGCAGGCCGCTTGTATCGCGCCAAACAAGCCAACCTGCTGCAGGTCATCAACAGCGATGCAGTCAATAGCAACGTGCCAGCGCATTTGCGTGATGCAGAGAACTACTGGGTAGGGCTGACGATGCGTGCCCGCCCGATTTTCTATGTTAAAGAGAAGGTGCAAGCCAGTGAATTGTCGACCTATGAAGCATTAACTGCGTCGAAGTGGGCAGGTCGCATCTGTATCCGTTCCTCCAGTAATATCTATAACCAGTCCCTTATTGCTTCAGTGATTGCCGCAGACGGTGAAACCGCCGCCGAAGCGTTCGTGGCTGGCTTGGTAAAGAACTTCGCGCGCCCACCAGCGGGTGGCGACACCGACCAACTAAAAGCCGCGGCAGCAGGTATGTGTGACATCGCCATCGCCAACACCTATTACTTTGGACGCCTTGCTACCAGTAATAAAGCGCAAGATCAGCAGGTAGTGAATAAACTGGGTGTGTTCTGGCCCAACCAACAAGGTCGCGGCACCCATGTGAATGTCAGTGGTATCGGCATCACCCAAGCAGCCAAAAATGTACCGGCGGCAACCCAACTCATTGAGTTTATGCTCACCCAACAAGCACAGACCTGGTATGCCGAGGTTAATAATGAATATCCAGTGGTCACTGGCGTTGCTCCCTCAGCCACACTTACCAGTTGGGGTGAATTCAAGGCTGATGCCACCAACTTAACCAAGCTCGGTGAGCTCAATCGACGTGCTGTCGAGGTGATGGATCGCGCCGGTTGGAAGTAAGTGGTTTTTATTAGCAGTAGAGAGATAACTTGCTCAGACTTCGAGCCAACAGACTAACTTCTATCGCCTTGCTGGTGGCATTGCTGCTAGCCACGCCGATCCTGGTCGTGTTAGTACAAAGCACCCTTGGCACGGAAGAGGTATGGCGCCATCTGTGGGACACAGTACTGTTCGATTATGTCAGCAACTCTTTGTGGCTGGTGGTTGGCGTCGGCGTCTGTGTGTTACTGCTTGGTGTGCCCGCGGCATGGCTCGTCGCCTGTTGCGAATTTCCATTTCGGCGGCTGCTGACGGTTTTACTGCTGTTACCTATGGCGATGCCCGCCTACATCATCGCGTACACCTATACCGGTATTTTTGACTTTGCCGGGCCCGTTCAAACTCTGCTCCGCGATCTAAGCGGACTCGGGTATGGCGAATATTGGTTCTTCGAGATTCGCTCACGCCCCGGCGCCATCATGATGCTGGCGCTGGTCCTCTATCCTTACGTGTTTTTAATGAGCCGGGCCGCCTTTATATCGCAGCCCGGTAATATCTTAGATGCCAGCCGCAGCCTTGGCCTGTCGCCGATCCAGGGATTCTTTAAAGTGGCCCTGCCAATGGCGCGGCCAGCTATTGTCGCCGGTTTGTCTCTGGCACTGATGGAGACTTTGGCGGACTATGGCACGGTGGAGTATTTCGGTATTGCCACCTTTACCACCGGCATTTTTCGAACGTTTTACGGCTTTGGTGATACCGCCGCAGCAGCACAACTGGCGATGTTACTGCTCTCTTTTGTGCTGGTTCTGCTGGTAACTGAAAAGTATTCCCGGCGAAAAATTATCTATTTCAGCGCCGCCGAGCACACAACCAGCAACAACAGGCATGAGTTACGCGGTGGTTGGGGGGCACTTGCCACCCTCGCTTGCGCCATCCCATCGCTGTTTGGCTTTGTTCTACCTGCCGCCATGTTGCTCTACTGGAGTCTGGGCAGTGAAGAGCTGGCCAGCGCGGCGTTTCTGACGATCGCATGGAACTCTTTTTCCCTCGCGGGTATGGCCGCACTGATCTCGGTGCTACTGGCGCTGATCATGGCTTACGCCCTGCGGATCCATAAAAATACCGTCACTCGAGCCGCGGTGCAGTTCGTTTCAATGGGCTACGCCCTACCCGGTACTATTATCGCCATTGGCGTGCTGGTGGCCTTAACCTGGGTTGACCATCAACTGGTGGCAAGGGTCGAAACCGCACTGAATCACGCCGGTGCCGATATCGATTTTGGCTTGCTGTTCTCCGGTACTCTGGTGGCGTTGCTATTTGCCTATACCGTACGCTTTTTGGCGATCTCGCTGGGCGCCGTACAAAGCGGCCTGCAAGCAATTAAGCCTAGCCTCGACCAATCCGCGCGAACGCTGGGGCATACGCCGGTGCAGGTGCTGAAAAAAGTACACTTACCTTTGCTGAAAGGCAGCGTACTCACCGCCCTATTAATTGTGTTTGTTGATGTTTTGAAAGAGTTACCAGCAACCTTGATGTTGCGGCCTTTCAATTTCAATACCTTGGCGGTACGCGCCTATGAACTGGCGTCAGACGAACGCTTGGTCGATGCCGCGCCAGCATCCTTGATGATTGTGCTGGTGGGACTACTGCCCGTGCTACTGTTAAACCGTTCTATTGCGAAGAGTCATTAGTATGCCTTGTTCAGCGACACCGTCAGCACCCGTATCAGGTTATGTCGCCGCTTCGACTGCGCAGCCGGTGCAGCTAGATCTGCAACAATTGAGCGTCAACTACGGTGATGTTAGCGCCGTAAAGTCGGTCAATTTACAGCTGCACCAAGGGGAAATCGGCTGCTTGTTGGGCCCCAGTGGTTGTGGCAAATCCACTTTGTTACGCACCATCGCTGGCTTTGAAACCCTGCAACAGGGGCGCATTACGATGCACGGCGTGCAACTGGCTGAGCCACAACATCAGCTCCCCCCAGAGCAACGCAAGATCGGCATGGTGTTTCAGGATATTGCGCTGTTCCCTCACCTGACAGTGGCACAAAACATCGCTTTCGGATTACGCCAGCAGACCAAGCAACAGATCCAACAGCGGGTCTCCGAACTGCTCAAACTGATCGGTTTGCCGGATACCGAAGAGCGCTATCCCAGTTCATTGTCTGGCGGGCAACAACAGCGGGTGGCCTTGGCCAGAGCGCTGGCTCCTAAACCGGATCTGCTGCTGCTGGATGAGCCATTTTCAGGATTAGATGCGACACTGAAAGAGACGCTGGTGCCGGAAGTTAGACAGATACTGCAAAAAGAGAATATCACCGCGCTGATGGTGACCCACGATCAGATGGAAGCCTTTGCCATCGCCGATCGCGTGGCCATTATGCAGCAGGGAGAAATCCACCAGTTTGATACGCCATACGAGATCTACCATGCACCGAAAACCCGCTTTGTGGCCGACTTCATCGGTCAGGGGCATTTTGTTCCGGCATTGGCGTTTAATCACTGCGAGATCAAAACCAACTTCGTCAATGCATCACTGCAATTTGAACATGGCTTCGACGTTGAGACCCCAATAGAGCTACTGATCCGTCCTGATGATCTGGAACATGACGACGACAGTGAGCTCACCGGCACCATCATCAGTAAACAGTTCCGTGGCACCTCCTTCCAGTACGAAATTGAACTGCCTTGCGGCGAACGGGCGCTATGTATCGCTTCAAGCCACCATGATCATGGAGTGGGAGAAGCGATAGGGATCCGGCTGGATCTGCAACACGTGATTTTCTTTGTTAAGGACAACCCCGGCGAGGACTGACTAACCCAGCTGGCTGGTGGCCTTAGCTAAATCCGTGATCCCTTGCCAATCACCGGCTTCAACCATGGCATTAGGGCAAACCCACGAACCACCCACACACACCACATTGTCGAGGGCTAGATAATCAGCCGCATTGGCCTCGCTGATGCCACCCGTTGGACAAAATTTGAGATTGCCAAACGGGCCGGCAAATGCTTTCAACATACCCACGCCACCGGCTTGCGCTGCGGGGAAGAACTTGAGCAAATTAAAGCCATACTGCTGCGCTCGCATCACTTCGCTGGGCGTACTGACACCGGGTATTAAAATGAAATTATTGGCAACGGCGGCCTCGGCTAACTGCTCAGTCAGCCCCGGTGATACCGCAAAATCAGCCCCTGCAGCTTGCACTTGCAGCAACTGTTCCGCGCTACACACAGTACCGGCACCTACCAGCGCATCCGGCACATCTTGTTTAATCGCCTTAATCGCATCGAGCGCACACGCTGTGCGCAGTGTCACTTCGAAAACATCGATGCCGCCCTTCGCCAGTGCCGTTGCCAACGGCACTGCGTCAGCTAAACGCTTAATGACCATGACCGGCAATACCGGATAGGTGCGTTCAATCAGTTGTTGCATCTTGTCCATGTCAGATCCTCATATCCCGTTGTAAACCTTTAGCTTATGCCAGTTTGTCTGGCTGAAAACCCAATTGACGTTGGATCGCCTGCGCCGCTTTCATGCAAGCAGTGATCGCCCGCTCTTGCGAAACACTGGGTTCATTCAGGTTGTCGCTGTAAGCACCCAAATAGGGCACGGTCAGTACCGCAAATGCTTCACCCTGTTCATTACAGATCGGAAAGCTGATGTTAAGAATGCCTTTGATCTGCATGCTTTCTCGTACCAAGCGGCGATCCCGACGAATACTCTCTAATTGCGGTGCTAGCTGTTGTCTTAATTTTGGGTTAACCGCCTGACTGTTCCATAGGCGCTGCTGCATCGAATCACCCGCTAAAGCCAGCAACAACCAGCCAGAGGTTGACTCAAACACATCCACTTGTGTCCCTAAACGTACAGTAAAGCCCATTTTTCCTGGGCTTTCCTGTCGCGCTGCGACCACTAAATTCTCTTCTTCGGGTACCACTAGATGGCACGATTGCACCAGCTCTTGGCTAAGTTGCTGCATCACCGGCAGCGCCATTGCACGCAGCCGGTCTTGCGGTGGGTAACGATGAGCCATTTGCCAAAGACGCATACTGAGTTGAATACCACCCGCGTCATCAATCCGCAGATAACCGCGGGCTTCGAGGATCGAAAGCATCCGAAAGATCTCGTTGATACTTCTTTCTAATTTTTCGGCAATTTGGTTCTTACTCAATGGCCCAGACTGCTGTGCCAGCAGCTCTAAAATGTCCAGCCCTTTCTCTAATGCGGGGGCCGTATAGGATGATTTTTCTGACTGTGGTTTTGTTGCCAAAACAAGACTCCCAAACTGATATAAAAACAGGCACAACGAAAACAGCTCAATACTTTAACGCAGGCATCATGGCGACGGGAACAATTGCGCCAAATTGTGAGATGACGCTGGCCGCCAGTATGTGGCCACAACGCGCAGCAGCCTCGCCACCAGCGCCCGTGAAACGGGCAGCAAGATAACCGGCATTAAATGAATCACCCGCTGCCGTAGTGTCTTGCACCTCAGCTGGCACGCTAGACACGGCAACACATAGGCCATCGGCCTGAACATGAGCCGGGGCTTGCCCACACTTAATTACCCCTTCACAGCCGTTGGGCAAAATAGCATCAGCCACGAGGTCTCGGCCGTGCAGTGCAGATTCGTCTTCCAGCGTCAGTAAGTTCAAACAAGCCATCTGCTTCGCTTGCTGCATCCAATGCATCGCGTGCTGATGATTGCGCCACAGCTCTGGTCGAAAATTACTGTCGAAAATGAGCCGCCCCTGCCTTTCAACAAAGCGTACCAATTCCGCCATCAGCTGCTCACGCCCTTGGTCATCGAGAATGGCGAGGGTAACACCGGTCAGATAGATGGCATCGTAGGGCTCTGACCACCCCGAAGGTAGGCGAGACAAATATTGTGATGCAGCGGAGCCTGCCCGTTGATAACGAAAGCTACGTTCACCGTTTTGGTCGAGATGGATCTGATAACGTCCGGTGGCTTGCTCAGACAACAGGGGGACACCGGAGCAATCCAGCCCCTCCTGTCGCCAAGACGTAAGCAGTTCGCGACTGCTGTCGCTGTCTCCTAATGCTGAAATAAAGCAAACCTGCTGCGCATCCCCGACCAATCGTTTTAAGTAGATGGCAAAGTTAATGGCATCGCCACCATAAACGGTCGCTGAATGATCGGCCGACGACTCCTCTAAACAGGCATGCGCACGCTGTTCCAGCATCGCCTCACCGACCACCGCCACCGACTTAACATCCTGCCAATGAAACTCATCGATAAGTGATGTTGATCTCGTTTTTTCAATTTTTAGGTTCACAATCAGTCAACCCTCTGCAATTTTATATACGAAATTATTTTTCACCAAAGAAAACAAGAGCGCAAGCTTTAGATTCAAAATCTTGCCATAACAGAGGTGAACATGAACAAAATCAGATTTACTACAACGCGGCTACTGCAAACCAGCATCGTATTCACGGCGGCGCTACTGGGATCGGCGAATGCAGGGATGAAGCAGGGTGCATTAGAAATTTGGGCAGATAAGGGCACGGTGCAGATGCAAGCCGTTGCAGCCAAGTTTACCGAGGATACTGGTATCCCTGTCACCGTGGTTAAACAGGGCGATGCTCCCGGGATGTTTGGCATCGCCGCTGGCGGTGGCGAAGGCCCTGACATTATGTTGTGGGCTCATGACAGATACGGTGATTGGGGCACTGGCGGCTTGATCCAACCGCTGAAGCCCAGTCGACATATTCTGGAAAATACTCTTGATTACGCTTGGGATGCCGTCACGGTGAATGGCGATATCTTCGCTTATCCCATCGCCATTGAGGCGGTAAGTCTGATCTACAATAAAGCCCTCATCGACCAAACACCGGCAAGCTTTGAAGCGATGTTTGAGTTACATAAATCACTCATGTCTGAAAGTAAGGTCGCCGCCATCGCATGGGACTACAACAATACCTATTTTACCTGGCCAATACTGGCTGCCCATGGTGCCAGACCATTTGCCAAAACCGCCAAAGGTTATGACACCAGTGAAACCGGTGCCAACAGCGAAGGTGCCATCTATGGTGCGCAATTACTTAAACGCATGATTGATGAAGGACTGATGGAAAAGCATATCGATTACTCCGTCATGGATATGAAATTCTCGAAAGGTGAAGTGGCGATGGTGATCAGTGGCCCATGGTATTGGGATGATCTGGATAAAACGGGTATCGACTTCGGCGTCGTGCCACTGCCCAGAGTCAATGGTCATCACAGTAAGGCATTTGTTGGTGTCTATGGTGCAACGATTAACGGCAACACCCCAAATAAAGATCTCGCTGTCGAGTTTATTGAAAACTATCTGCTCACCCAAGATAATTTGACGCTCTACCACAGCAGTAATGAACTGGGTGTTTCTGCCAATAAACAATTAAGGCAGGTCATGCTCAAAGACTCCCGCCTGGCAGCAACCTATCGCAGTGCTGAACTCGGCGAGCTGATGCCGAATGTCAACAAAATGGGCCAGTTTTGGTCGGCGATGAATGCAGCACTGTCCAATATCACCACCGGGCGGCAATCACCAGAATCAGCCCTCAATGCCGCGGCCAAACGTATTGTACGCTAAGCAACGAGCACCATTTGCGGCACTATTTTTCATCACTTACAGAGACATCATGTTATGAAATTCAAACAACCTAAACGCCTTAATCGCGCAGTCTCTGCACTGGGTTATGGCTGCTGGGGCATCTCCGGTGGCGACAGCTGGACCGGCGGCAGTGACAAAAATGCTATTCAAGCCATTCACGCAGCAATCGCTGGCGGCATAAACTTTTTTGATGTCGCACCTGTCTATGGCTTAGGGCACGCGGAAACCATTTTAGGTAAAGCCCTGCAAGGAAAGGCACGCCAAGACCTGATCATTGCCAGTAAGTGCGGCCTAGTTTGGGACAAAAACAACAACGTCAGCAATGACTTGTCAGCCGCCAGCTTGCTAAAAGAGATCGATGACAGTTTGACCAGAATTGGCACTGACTATCTGGATATCTATCAGATCCATTGGCCGTCAGCCGATCAGCCGTTGCCGCAAACTCTAGAAACACTGCAAGCGATCCAAGCCAGTGGCAAGGTGCGCCATCTAGGGGTGAGCAACTTTTCACTAGCTGAGCTCGAACAAGCCGATACGCTGGCGCCAATTTGCAGCTATCAAGGGCTGTACAACATGCTCGAACGTAACCCTGAGTACTATCACTTCATTGCTTTGAGCTATCGCACTGAGCAACAGATCCTTCCCTACTGCACACAGCAGGGACTCGCGTTCTTTCCCTACAGCCCATTAATGCAGGGCTTACTCAGTGGTCACTTCGATGTCGACGCGCCTCTGCATGAAAATGATGTACGCCGTCACAACCCCAAGCTCCAAGGTGAGCTGCTACCTAAATACATGCAGATCATTAACGTACTGCAGGAGTTCGCCGGAGCATTGGGCAAACCGCTCAATGAGTTGGCCATTAATTGGTTAGCAGATCAGCCTGCGGTCACCTCGGTTATTGCCGGGGCGCTCAACGCCGAACAGGTGGAAGCCAACCTCAACGCCATGACATGGGAATTAACCGACTATGATCGCCAAGCCCTAGAGCAATTACTGTCACCCTATCAACAGGAGGGCTTACTATGACGACCATTAAGCCATCTCAATCCGCTGATATCGCGACTCCTGACTGGGTCAAACAAGCCGTTTTTTATCAGATATATCCTGATCGCTTTGCCCGGCGTGAAGCGCCTGCTCCATTGGGGGTTAAATTCAAACCCTGGGGGACACCCGCAGAGCAGCAAGGCTTTCAGGGGGGTGATCTGTATGGCGTTATCGACAAGTTAGATTATTTGCAGCAGTTAGGCATTACCGCGATCTACCTCTGTCCAATATTCAGATCCGCCAGCAATCACAGGTATCACACCTTTGACTTTATGCAGGTTGATCCTCTGTTGGGCGGTAATCAAGGGTTACGAGAACTGCTGGACGAAGCACATCGGCGCGACATGAAAGTCGTGCTAGATGGGGTCTTCAACCATGCCAGTCGCGGCTTTTGGCCATTCCATCATATTTTAGAATGCGGTGGTGACTCCCCTTACATTGATTGGTTTAAAATCCAAGATTGGCCCCTCAATCCCTATCCAAGCAATGCTGATGAGCCCACCAATTATGCCGCTTGGTGGGATCTGCCTGCCCTGCCTCAGTTCAACCACAGTAATCCCGGCGTGCGTCAGTATATCTATGACGTAGCCAAATTCTGGCTAGAGTTTGGCATTGATGGCTGGCGTCTTGATGTTCCTTACGAGATCGACGATGACGAATTCTGGCGCGGATTCAGGGATGTGGTTAAAACCGCTAATCCTGACGCTTACATTTGTGGCGAGGTGTGGGAAAAAGCACAACGGTGGCTGCAAGGTGACATGTTTGACGCCACCATGAACTACACCTTTTGCTGGGCAAGTTTAAGCTACTTTGGTGCTCATACCCTCAATGGCTACCAGCGCAACCACCTCACCCTGGAACCACTCGACAGCAAGGGCTTTCAGCAGGTTATTAACCAAATGCATGGCTGGTATGACTGGCAGATAAACTTCGCCCAGCTCAACTTGTTGGGCAGTCATGATATGGCTAGACCGTTGTGGATCTTATCGGAGGACAAAGCGGCACTAAAACTATGCTGGCTGTTTATGATGACCATGCCAGGAGCGCCCTGTATTTACTACGGTGATGAAATAGGCATGTCATCTGCAGACGATCCATATTGCAGAGAGGCCTATCCGTGGCACGCCCCGGAGCAGCAGGATAACAACATGGCGGCTCAGCTAACGACATTGATCCAACTGCGTAAACAATATCCGACCTTGGCAACGGGTGATTTCTGTTTTCAACAGAGTGACGACAACGTGCTCCGCTACCAGCGAAGCTCACAACACCAGACCCTACAGGTGGCAATAAACCGTAGCAATACAGCGCAACCGCTACAGATTGATGATGCCAACATCGTCTACGGAGAGCTTAACGACGGCTATTTGCCAGCACAATCCGGTGTGGTGCTGCTACTGAACAAGGGCTGATTAACTGCAGGTAACTAGTCAGAATGAAAACGGCAAAGCCACCCAGCAGGTAAATCAGCCTCACGCTCGATTTGCCTGCTGTGGGCCAATGAAGGATCGCGGGGTTAAAGTACTTTTTGATACAGTGCTAAATCCAACCAGCGGTCAAATTTAAACGCCGATTCGGTCAGAGTGCCAGCGTGGACGAAACCGAGCTTTTCGTGCAAACGAATACTGGCGGAATTGTCGGCATCAATGGCGCCAACCAACACATGCACCGACTGCTGCTCTGCGCGCTTGATCAAAGCCCGCAGGAGCAACTCCCCTAATCCCAACCCACGATGCTGCGGGTGGATATACACGGAATGTTCCATGGTCTGATTGGCTGCGGGTTTGTCACGAAACAGGCCGTAACTGGCAAAGCCCTGTAGGTAACCTTGCTCATCAACGGCACCAATAACAGGATGTCCGGCTGTTAGCTTGTGCTGAAACCATTGCGCGATATCCCCTTCACTGCGCGGCTGATATTCGTACAGCGCGGTGGAGTTGAGGATCGCATCATTGAAGATCTCTCTGATCACTGCACCATGCTCACTCATATTGCAATCTACCAGCTTGGCAGCGGGGCTTGCCGCATAGGCATCGTGTGGTGGTAAAGGCGGTAAGGCTGACGACATAACTATTCCGGTGATTTATACGGCGAACAGATCAGACACAGCTTAACAAACTCATCGAGTTACCGGCAGTGGCTTATGTTTGGGCAGTGCAACGGAGATGGCTGCAGTCATCAGCAAGAGCCCCACCGAGAACCAGAGGCACGCCGCTAACCCCCAATATTGGTAGATAACGCCGGATAAAACGGTCCCTAGCAGTCGTCCCATGGCATTGGCCATGTAGTAAAAACCAACATCCAGCGACACACCATCTTCGCCAGCATAGCTAACGATCAGGTAGGAGTGCAGAGACGAGTTCACCGCAAAGACCCCACCAAAGGCCAGCAGGCCGATAACAATCACCCACTGCGGCTGCCAGCCCGCTTGTACCGAGACAGCCACCCCAGTGGTTACTATCGCTAATAAGCCAGCCCAGACTAGGGCTGAGTGGCCATCGGGCACCCGGCTTTGCGCCTTGCCCGTTAGCTTAGGTGCCACACTTTGCACCAGACCATAAGCGATGACCCAACTGGCCATAAAGCCACCGACCCAGAGGTGGCTCCAACCAAACACGCTACCCAGATAAACCGGTAACGCCACCACAAACCAGACGTCTCGCGCAGCAAACAAACAGAGCCGGGCGGCGGATAAGATATTGACGCTGCGGCTTTTCGAAAAAATCTCGGTGAATTTGGGTTTGCGCTTAGTTTTGCCTAAATCTTTTTGCAACAGCATCAGGCTGGCTATCAGCACCAAACACAATACGCCAGCCATCAAAAACATCGAGCCACGAAAACCGATCCATGCCAGCAATGCACCACCGATAAAGAAGCCGATCCCTTTCAGCGCATTTTTCGAGCCAGTCAGGATAGCCACCCATTTATAGAGCGTCCCCTGCTGGCCATTAGGCACTAACAGTTTAATGCTGCTTTTGGCGCTCATTTTATTGAGATCTTTGGCAATACCAGAAAAGGCCTGCGCCAGCATCACCAAGGGCACCGTTAGCCAACTGTCTGGCACGGTTAACATCATTAACGCCAGCACCTGCAATGCCAAACCGACATTCATGGTGCGATTTAACCCTAACCGCGCCCCCAACCAACCACCGACAAGGTTGGTCACCACACCAAAGATCTCGTAAAACAGGAACAGCATCGCCACCTGCAGCGGCGTGTAACCCAACCCATGGAAATACAATACCACCAACATACGCAACGCGCCGTCGGTCAAGGTGAAATTCCAATAGTTGAAAGTGACAACCAAGTACTGCCGCACTTCGCTAGATAGCTGCTTTATCATCTGAGACTGCCCGTTAGCCCGCCAAGCCGACTTTGCGCACTAGCTCAGCGGTACGCGTGGCATACCCCATCTCGTTGTCATACCAGGCATAAATTTTTACCATGCGATTTTCGACCACCATAGTGGAGAGCGCATCGATAATGGTCGAACGCTGGTCGCCTTTGTAATCGATCGACACCAATGGCCGCTCTTCATAACCCAAGATACCCGCCAACTCATTCTCGCTGGCCTCTTTCAGCAAGGCATTAACCTCTGCCACTGACGTATCCCGCGCCACATCAAACACCATGTCGGTCAGCGACGCGTTAGCCAACGGCACGCGCACAGCATGACCATTAATTTTACCTTTTAACTCAGGGAAAATTTCAACAATGGCGGTCGCTGAGCCGGTGGTAGTTGGGATCAACGACATACCGCAAGCACGCGCTCGACGCAGATCTTTGTGCGGCGCATCCAATATAGTCTGGGTGTTGGTAAGGTCATGGATCGTGGTCATCATGCAGCGCTCAATACCGAGCTTTTCATGAATAACCTTGATCACGGGCGCTAGGCAGTTCGTCGTGCAGCTAGCGGCGGTCACGATAGGGTGCTGCTCAGGATCGAAAATATGCTCGTTCACACCCACCACGATGTTGGCGATACCCGGCTCTTTTACCGGCGCAGACACCACAACCCGCTTCACGCCTTGGGCCAGATATTGCTGTAAAATTTCAGTACTGCGATGCACGCCGGTGGCTTCCAGCACCACATCACAACCAGACCAATCCACATCAGCAATATCACGCTGCTGCGTGCATCTGATCGGCTTACCATCGATGATCATATTGTCGCCATCGCTAGCCATCAGATGATCCCAGCGCCCCTGCACTGAATCAAACTCCAGCAGATGCGCCAAGGTGGCGGTATCACCTGCCACATCATTGATCTGCACAAACTCTAACTCAGGCCAATCATAAGCCGCGCGCAAGGCCAAACGGCCAATACGGCCAAATCCGTTAATGCCTACCTTAATCGTCATGCTGTCATCCTTTATCAAAACAGATTCGTGTCATTTAGTTCGTGGCGTCGGTGCGAAACCAGTGCCTTGTGCGGTTGGCAAATGCCACCAGTGAAAGCATTACCGGTACTTCCACCAGCACCCCTACCACCGTCGCCAACGCCGCCCCAGAATGCAGGCCAAACAGCGAAATCGCCACGGCGACTGCCAATTCAAAGAAATTTGAGGTTCCGATCATGCACGCTGGTGCGGCAATGTTGTGGGGCAGCTTTAACCGTTTAGCAAGGTAGTAAGCGATGGCAAAAATGCCATAGGTTTGCAGCATCAATGGGATGGCGATTAACACAATCACCTGCGGCTTGGTCAAAATGGTTTCCGCCTGAAAACCAAATAGCAGAACCACGGTTGCTAGCAAACCAACTATCGACCAAGGCTTCAACATCCCACTAAATTGCTGCAAACGCTGCGGTTGTTGATCGCAGTGCAGCAATTTCCGCGTCACCACGCCCGCCACCAGCGGGATCACCACATACATCAACACTGATAACAGCAGCGTTTCCCAGGGCACATGAATATCTGTTACGCCCAGCAGAAAACCGGCAATGGGTGCAAATGCAAACACCATGATCAGATCATTCACCGACACCTGCACTAGCGTGTAATTGGCGTCGCCTTTAGTCAGCTGACTCCAGACAAACACCATGGCGGTACAAGGCGCAACGCCCAGTAACACCATGCCGGCGATGTAGGCCGTCGCATCAGCCTCTGGTACTAAGCTGGCAAAAAACACTCGGAAAAATAACCAACCCAATGCCACCATGGTAAAAGGCTTAATCAGCCAGTTAATCACCAGTGTCAGTACCAGTCCTTTCGGGCGCTTGCCGACATCTTTAATGGCGGACAGATCCACTTGTACCATCATCGGATAGATCATGATCCAAATAAGCACCGCCACCAGCCAGTTAACATGGGCATACTCCCAACCTGCCAAAGTGGCAAACAGATCAGGCATGACAACGCCCGCAACCACACCGGCAACAATCGCTAGTCCCACCCAAAGCGTTAAGTAACGTTCAAATATACCCACGTTAATAGCCTCTTAGTTGCAGCACTGCTGAACCCGTTCAGGGCGGTCACCCATCGCTTTCAGCCGTGCTTTTTCATTATTAATCAGTGCAGGATTACCGATCCGTGTGGTTGCCAGTACATGCACAGCCCATGGCGGCAAGGCATCACTCAAGCGATAAAAGACCCATTGCCCCTGACGCTTATCCTGCAACACGCCCTGCTTACGCAGCTGAGCCAGATGGCGAGATATTTTCGGTTGTGAAAGCTGCAATGCCGTGACCAGCTCGCAAACACACAGCTCGCCTTCATCCTGCAGCAACATCAATATCGACAAACGAGTAGAGTCCGTCAGCGCCTTAAAGAATTGGTCGGCTGACAGATCGGGGGATTGCGGCTGTGGTTCGTTTGCATCAGTGTGCCCCCCCCGATTGCCACGCAGGGGCGCTGTATAGCTGTGCAACAACACGGCCACTCGCTGCTGAATATCGGCAAAGGCGTTGGCAAATGCCAGACTATCGCTGCCAATTTTTGGGTCGCTGATATCCCAGTGCAACTGCGCTACCGCTACTGGCAATGCACCACACTCCTGATTCGCTTCATTGCACAGGGTAATAATCAGGTCAAAATCATCGAGGCAATAGTCCGTTAGCGGTTGGCTGCGCAAGCGATTAACGTCAACGCCCTCAGCCTGCAATAACGTCAGCGCTCTGGGATCGATCGGCTCTGGCGCCGTTCCGGCGCTGGCCACCTCAAATTGTTCAGCGCCAATATGGCGCAGCCAAGCTTCAGCCAGCTGGGAACGGGCTGAATTGCCGGTACAGAGAAACAGTACTTTGGCTCGCTGACGCTGACATTGATTAACGGGCATGGGACTAATTAAACCTTCAAGTTACATATGGATTTCCATATATTCGATATTCCATATGTTAGTTATGGATACCTCACCCGTCAATGACAAATGCCCGCAACACGGAAATAAACATCACCGGCGTCTAACAACGACAGCCGACAAATAGTCCGAAAAAATGCAGCAAGCTCTCTTGCTGCGGTAAGTTGGCGTTTTAGGTTGGGATATTTTTACTGGAGCTGTGTCATAAAAATTTACAGCACTTGATGGTATGCTCAGCCTAATCCTAGGCCGCTATATTCGATTCATGCCTGTAGTCACATCATTAGCACTACCTACACTGTTGCCACTGTTGGCTCTATTCCTGATCGCACCGCTATCAGGATTAAGCTTGGACTATCAGCAACTCTTAAAGTGGTTACCTTATCCGCTGTTTATCATGGCTGCGGGGCTTGGTCACATGTATAGCTTGGGCAGACCAGTCGCCCTCGCTTTAATTCTGACCGCCAGCTACTTAGTGCTGCAGGGGCCGCTGCAAAGCAACCTGTCGGTGATACCCACGCATCAGCTATTTGTACTACTCACTCTGTTGCTGCCTTGCTCGCTGCTTACGCTCTCTTTTCTACCGGAATCTGGCTCGCTCAACCGTCGCTTTGTTCTGCTGTTACTGCCCACTGCCGCACTCACCGGTATCGCTGCTATTTTTTGGCAGCCGTCGGCAACAGCTCCCAGTGAGTGGCAAACGCTATTTAGTCTACGACCAGCCCCAGCGGTGTTTGCGCCGATATTTAGCCTGTTGCTTGCGGTGGTCATCGCGTTAATCCTGCTATTTCGACAAACATTGCTGCAGTGCCCTTGGCAAGGCACGTTGCTCGGCTGTTTAGTTGCAACATCACTGACATGGGCGATGTTCGATAAGACACTTATCTCTAGCCTGATGTTTTGTACCGCTGCGGTGGTGCTAATTTTGTCCGTGCTATTTCAAGGCCACTATTTGGCATTTCGTGATCAATTAACCGGTTTACCTGCACGGCGCTCGTTAGAAAATGCATTTAAAGGGGTTGGACGGCGCTACGTCGTCGCCATGATGGATGTTGACCACTTTAAAAAATTTAATGACACCTATGGCCACGATGTAGGTGATGATGTGCTGAAGATGGTGGCAGCTCATATCGCGCAGGTCACCGGAGGTGGCACCGCTTACCGCTATGGTGGCGAAGAGTTTACCGTGCTGTTTAAACGTAAAACCTTAGATGATTGCATTGAACATCTGGAGGCCGTACGTGAAGCCATCGCCGACTACTCCTTGGTGATCCGCGACAAAGAGACACGCCCAAAAGACGCTAAAGCAGGCAAGCAGCAACGAGGCCAGGCGATCCGCGGGCGGCGAGTTTCAGTGACCATTAGTATTGGCGTTGCCGAACGTGAGCCCGGTGTCGACCAACCTATGCAGGTACTAAAAGCCGCAGATAAAGCCTTATATAGAGCGAAGCAAGCGGGCCGAAACTGCTTAAAGGCATAACAATTAGTTGAGTAGCAGAAACACCCATATCCGCAGAAAGCTTCACGCCGCCGAGCACAGTGGGTGTACGACCGCCAAGGATGGCGGAAATGTCGAAATAGCAGGGAGCACTTTTCGACCATACATCCTGCACACAGTGTGCCCCGAGCAGCGTTTTTGGCATAAAAAAATCCCCGGACAGGCCGGGGACTAAAATAAGGGAATGTTTTTAAAGAAACGGTTTTTGACTAAAACCAAAGCACTTTCTTCACTAGGTAAGAGTGAGCTGTACAAAGAAAGTTCAGAAAATATTTCAAAATATTTCAAAACGCCAAATAGTGTGAAGCAGATCGCATTAAATCCACTATATTGCGAGCCGTTCCAAAAATAATAATCCAACCCATCACTGTGACATCAGTGCATAGGTGGGAAATTGTAATTTTTTTCTGCCATGTTAGGCTATGTCGCCTTTCAAAACAGACGAAAGCGCTCGCGCCAGGAAATCCGATGAACGCGCCCGGAACTCTCTTTATTGTTTCAGCTCCCTCTGGAGCTGGTAAATCTAGCCTGATTGCTGCACTACTTGCGCGGCACCAGCAGGCCACCATGGAAGTCAGTATCTCCCATACCACCCGACAGGCGCGTCCGGGCGAAGAAAATGGCAAGCACTACCATTTCGTTTCAGTAGCTGAATTCAAATCACTGATCACCGCAGATGCCTTTTTCGAACATGCCGAAGTATTTGGCAACTTCTACGGCACCTCAAAAGTGAACATTCAACAGCGACTGCAGGCTGGGGTGGATATTTTCCTGGATATTGATTGGCAAGGGGCGGAACAAGTTCGCCAGCAGATGCCGGAAGCGAAAAGCATTTTCATTCTGCCACCCTCGCAAGCGATCCTTGAACAACGTTTGAGTCACCGAGGACAAGACAGCGCAGAAGTGATTGCCCAACGTATGACCAAAGCGCGCGCAGAAATGAGTCACTATCCGGAATATGATTTCCTCATTATTAATGATGAATTTGAGAAAGCGCTGGACGATTTAGACGCGATCGTACGCTGTCATGGACTGCGCCGAACTGGACAAGCGATTCGACATAACGATATGCTCAAGCAATTACTGGCAGAATAGGCCTGGATCGGCTAGAATTCGCGCCCTTTTGATAAAACTTCCTCATGACTGGAGAGACAGATGGCTCGCGTAACCGTTGAAGACGCCGTAGATAAGGTCGGTAACCGTTTTGACCTGGTTTTGGTTGCGGCTCGCCGTGCCCGCCAAATTGCTGTTGAAGGCAAAGAAGTGCTGGTCGACGAAGAAAATGATAAGCCAACCGTATTGGCACTACGTGAAATCGAAGAAGGTCTGGTGACCTCATCAACGATGGATCAAGAAGATATCCAAGCCGTGCGTGAGCAGGAAGCAGCCGAATTAGCCGCTGTTGCCGCAATCGCCGAAGGCCGGTTAGGCTAGGCGAACGGTAGGGCAGGCGGCCACGCGTGTACCTATTCGAAGGATTGAAGGAGCAGATCTCTGGATATCTCGAACCTGCTCAAGTGAGCCAGGTTCAGCAAGCCTATATTGTCTCCCGCGATGCCCACCAAGGGCAGATGCGAACAAGCGGCGATCCGTATATTACCCATCCGGTCGCCGTGGCTCGTTTCCTTGCTGATATGCGCCTCGATCACGAGACGCTGATGGCAGCGCTACTTCACGATGTCATCGAAGATACCGAGCTTAATCGTGAAGATCTGGCCGAACTGTTTGGCTCTACGGTGGCGGACTTAGTCGAGGGCGTTTCCAAACTCGATAAGATCCAGTTCGACTCGAAAGAGGAAGCCCAAGCAGAAAACTTCCGCAAAATGATCATGGCGATGGTGGTCGACATCCGCGTCATTCTGATCAAACTAGCCGACCGTACCCATAATATGCGGACTATCTTCGTCCTGCGCCCTGATAAGCGTCGCCGCATCGCCCGGGAAACACTCGAAGTTTATGCGCCATTGGCAAACCGGCTGGGTATTCATAATATTAAAAACGAGCTGGAAGATTTAGGCTTTCATGCCATGTATCCAGCCCGCTATCGGGTAATTAAAGAAGCGGTACGTAAAGCAGCAGGTAACCGCAAAGAGCTGATGCGTAGCATCAAAGAAGAGATCGAAGGACGCCTGCAGGATGCAGATGTTCCTGGCAAAGCCGTCGGACGCGAAAAACACCTGTACAGCATCTATCGCAAAATGGTCAGCAAAGAGCTGCAGTTGCATGAGGTGATGGATATCTACGCGTTTCGAGTCATCGTCCACTCAATTGATGACTGTTATCGCGTTCTGGGCGTCATGCACCGTTTGTATAAGCCCAGACCGGGGCGCTTTAAAGACTATATCGCTATTCCCAAAGCCAACGGTTATCAATCGTTACATACCTCATTAGTTGGTCCCCATGGTGTGCCCGTCGAGATCCAGATCCGTACCGACGATATGGACCAGATGGCAGACAAAGGGGTAGCGGCACACTGGGTTTATAAGCAAGATGGCGATCGCTCTGGCACCACGGCACAAGTTCGCGCACGCCAGTGGATGCAAAGCCTGCTGGAGTTACAACAAAGTGCTGGCTCCAGTTTCGAATTTATTGAAAACGTAAAAACTGACCTATTCCCAGAAGAGATTTACGTATTCACCCCAGATGGTCGCATTATTGAACTGCCAGACGGTGCGACACCGGTCGATTTTGCCTATGCCGTGCACTCAGATGTCGGTAACACCTGTGTCGGTGCCCGCGTTGATCGCAAAGCCTTTCCGCTGTCACAAAAGCTGAAGAGTGGTCAAACGGTCGAGATTATTACCTCTCCAGGCGCCCGACCGAATGCAGCATGGTTGAATTTCGTCATCACCTCGAAGGCGCGAGCCAAGATCCGTCAGCTACTTAAACGGTTGCGCAGTGAAGAATCGACGGCACTAGGTAGACGTTTAATCAATCATGCATTGGGCGCTAAGCGCCTCGAAGATATTCCTGAAGCCCAGATTGAGCGCGCACTCGAAGCGCTGCGTCAGCCATCCCTCGAAGACCTGCTCAGTGAAGTAGGTTTGGGTAATGCGATGAGCGCCGTGGTCGCTCGACGTTTGTTAGGTGAATTAGACGATGCGTCAGGCACAGACAGAAACCACTTCCCGATCCGTGGTGTCGAAGGCCTGCTGCTTAGTTACGCAAAATGTTGTCATCCGATCCCTGGTGACCCGATTATCGCCCATGTCAGCCCCGGAAAAGGCTTAGTGATCCACCATGAATCCTGCAAAAATATTCGTGGATATGATAAAGAGCCTGAGCGCTATTTTGCTGTCGACTGGGATGAAGCAAGGCTCGATGAAGAGCAATTTCTTGCGGCACTTCGCATAGATATTGTTAACCATCAGGGAGCACTGGCAAAATTGACCGCGCTCATTGCCAATACTGATGCCAATATCCATAGTCTGAGTACTGAAGAGAAAGATGGCCGAATTTATCTCATCCATCTGGTACTCACCATCAGGGATCGTGTTCATCTGGCCGGTGTCATGCGCCGGATCCGCGTGATGCCTGATGTACTAAAAATCAGTCGTAACCGAAACTAAAATAACAATCTTACGAAGGCAAAAAAAATGGCAAAGACCATCATTGCAACAGACAAAGCACCAAAGGCTATCGGCACCTACTCACAGGCAGTTAAAGTAGACAATACCGTTTATCTATCAGGCCAAATCCCTTTAGTACCAAGCACCATGGAACTGATCAGTGAAGACTTCAGTGCTCAGGTCAGGCAGGTATTCGATAATTTGACCGCCGTCTGCGAAGCCTCTGGTGGTTCACTGAACGATATCGTAAAGCTCAATATCTTCTTACTCGACCTAAGCCACTTCGCCACGGTTAACGAGATAATGGCCGAGTATTTCCAACAGCCCTACCCTGCGCGAGCAGCCATCGGTGTTGCCGCATTACCAAAAGCAGCACAGGTCGAAATGGATGGCATCTTAGTCACCGAATAATCCTTTTTCGCAAGGCCGCAGATGCGGCCTTTTCTTTTGTAGATTGATCCATGAGCCATTCTCGATTCTCCCGCATATCCGCCCTGCTTGACCGACGCCAGCCCGATCTTACCGTGGTCATGGATGAGGTGCATAAACCGATGAATATGGCAGCCATTATTCGTAGCTGCGATGCGGTCGGTATTCCTAAAGTCCATGCCATCTGGCCTGAAAAATCGATGCGGATCTCTGGCAATACCGCCTCAGGTAGTCAGCAGTGGGTCGACGTTGCTGTTTATCAAGATGCCGAAAGTTGCTTGAGTAAATTAAAAAGTGAAGGGATGCAGCTTGTGGTCACTCACTTGAATGCGGCTGCAGTGGACTTTCGCGAGGTCGACTATACGCGACCAACTGCGATCCTGGTTGGTCATGAAAAGTTTGGCGCATCAGAAACGGCTTTGGCCTGCGCCGATCAAACCATAGTGATCCCTATGCTTGGCGCAGTCCAATCACTTAATGTCTCTGCTGCAACCGCGGTGGTACTCTATGAAGCACAGCGACAACGAGAGATGGCCGGCATGTATCAACAACCTAAGCCACTAGACAGCAGGGTACGTCACCGCATGTTGTTTGAATCCTGCCATCCGATATTTGCCAAGCTGTGTAAGAAAAAAGGCCTACCCTACGCCGAGCTGGATGACGACGGTGAGATTATCGCTACAGATGACTGGTGGCAGCAGATGCGAACAAAAAGCAATGGATAGCAGATGAGCGACCTCCGCCAAAGCAACGCATTAGCACAGCTGAAAGTGACCGAGCTTAACGGTGTCGGCCCCAAAGTTGCGGAAAAATTGGCGAAGCTAGGGTTGGTGGTGATCCAAGATCTGCTGTTTCACCTGCCCTATCGTTACGAAGACAGGACCCGTATCTACCCTATCGCAGCCCTAATGCCCGGGATCCACGGTAGCGTCTGTGGTGAGATCATCAGTAGCGATGTCACCTTCGGTCGCAAACGTATGCTTAGGGTAAGGATCAACGACGGGGGAGGTGCACTCACCCTACGTTTTTTTACTTTCAGTGCCGCGCAAAAAAACAGTTTTGTTAACGGTAAGTGGGTGCGTTGCTTTGGTGAAATAAAACGTGGTCAGCACGGTTTTGAGATCATTCACCCCGAGTACTCCGTCGGCGAGCAAACCACGCTGCACACCATGGAACAGGCGCTTACACCTGTATATCCCACCACCGAGGGATTAAAACAGATCAGCCTGCGTAAGCTTTCAGATCAAGCCTTAGCCATGCTCAGCCGTCACGGCCTGCCGGAATTGATCCCAGCAGACTTGATGGCTCATCCTATTACCCTGAACGATGCTCTCCAGCAACTCCACAGACCGCCGCCCGATATTTCATTGGAGCAGCTGGAGTTGGGGCAGCATCCGGCACAACAACGCTTAGCCTTGGAAGAGCTGACCGCTCATCAAGTATCTGTACGCCAGCTAAGACAGAAAAGTGATCTACATAAGGCGCAAGCGATCGTAGTTGATGGTCGGCTGCAACAGCAGCTGCTGGCTCAGCTACCATTCAGCCCAACCAATGCACAGCAGCGGGTGGTGAGGGAAATTACTGCAGACTTAGCTAAAGCTCACCCAATGATGCGGCTGGTGCAAGGCGATGTGGGCTCAGGCAAAACCCTGGTAGCAGCGATGACAGCAGCATTGGCGCTACAACAAGGTGGACAAGTCGCACTGATGGCGCCAACGGAACTGCTTGCAGAACAACACGCACTGACCTTGGCGGCCTGGTTCGAACCACTAGGGATAAAACTCGCTTGGCTAGCTGGCAAACTGAAAGGTAAAGCCCGACAAGCGTCACTCGATGCTATCGCCAACGGCGAGGCACAATTAGTGGTCGGCACCCATGCCATTTTTCAAGAGCAGGTGATTTTCCACGATCTGATATTAGTGATCATCGATGAGCAGCATAGATTCGGTGTGCATCAACGCTTAGCGTTACGAGAAAAGGGCAACAAATCATCTGGCTACCCCCATCAATTAATCATGACCGCCACGCCTATACCTCGCACCTTAGCGATGACTGCCTATGCCGATCTTGATACCTCGATCATCGACGAGCTGCCACCAGGGCGCACACCAGTTACGACTGTCGCTATACCTGATAATCGCAGAGAGGAAGTTATCTCACGGGTCAGTATGGCATGTAGCGAAGGCAAGCAGGCCTATTGGGTATGCACCCTGATAGATGAGTCTGAAGTGTTACAGTGCCAAGCGGCCGAAGAATCATCTACTGCACTGCAAGAGCTGCTTCCCCACTTAAATATTGGCCTAGTACATGGGCGGATGAAGGCTGATGAAAAGCAGCAAGTGATGGCGCAGTTTAAGTCTGGTCAGCTGCAATTACTTGTCGCTACCACCGTCATAGAAGTAGGCGTGGATGTACCGAATGCCAGCTTAATGATCATAGAGAATCCAGAACGCTTAGGGTTGGCGCAGCTACATCAACTACGTGGCCGCGTTGGCCGAGGTAGTGTCAGCAGCCATTGTGTTTTGCTTTACCATGCACCGTTGTCAAAAACAGCCACTAAACGTTTAGGTGTACTACGACAAACCAATGATGGCTTTCAAATCGCCCAACACGATTTAGAGATCCGCGGACCAGGGGAACTGCTAGGCACCCGGCAAACCGGACTGGCACAACTTAAAATAGCCGATCTGTTACGGGACCAGGGGCTGATCCCTATGGCACAACGGATAGCCGAGCAGCTCCATTCGCGATACCCAGCCTATCTATCACCACTGACGCAGCGTTGGTTACAACAAGAGTTGGATTATGGTGCAGTTTAACATTTAAACAATAAATTAAATTTTTCGTTACATTTACCTGTTTTTATTCCGAAAAATCTACATACTAAGAGAAGCTATTCAGAAGAAATAGCTCCTCTTTCCAATGCATGCGGAATAAAAATATGAAAAGGATACTGCTCGTCGGAGCGATGTTGCTGCTGTCTGGCGCTTCATACGCCGCCGAAAACTACGATTTCCCATTCACCGACCCCTTCAAAGCCACCGTATTTGGTACTCCGGCAGCTTATAAGGCTGATCTTCCGAAAGATGATGAGATCAATCGTGAAGTTCTCTCGCTGGATATTTTTCCGGAACGCGAAGTTCCTGAAGTTTTTTGGTATCAAGAAGAATTTGAGTATTCGGTTGTATATCAAGAGAAGCCCGCGCCATTAGTTTTCTCCATCGCTGGTACTGGCGGTAAATATAATGGCGGCAAGATGAAAGCGCTGGAGAAAGCGTTTTTCAAAGCTGGCTACAACGTTATCTCTATCACCTCACCAACCCACGCCAGCTTTATTGTTGCCGCATCAGAATCACAACTCCCTGGCGATTTGGCTAATGACGCGGAAGAGATCTACGGTGTGATGCAAAAAACACTGGCTCATGCAAAAGATGAGCTAGGAGACAAGCTGCAGGTCACTGACTTCTATCTAACAGGTTATAGCTTGGGCGGTGCCCATTCCGCTTTTATAAGCAAGTTAGATGAAGAGAAAAAAGTGTTCGACTTTAAGAAAGTCTTTCTCGTTAACCCCCCTGTTAGCCTCTACAACTCCGTCATCATTCTTGACGGCTATGTTGAGTCGGTCGGCACCGCTGCCGTCAAGCAAACCATAGACAGCATTTTTAGACGCCTCGGCGAAAACGTATCTCATGCTGACCGTGTCGAATTAACCCCCGATTTCATTTATAAAATGTTTGTCGCTGCAGGCGTTAATGATGCAGAGCTGGCACAACTTATCGGCCTAGCCTTTCGCCTCAGCTCAACCGATATGATTTTTGCGATTGATGTGATGCAAAACTGGGGCGCGATTACCTATAAAAACCACGAAATATCTAAACATGAGAGTATCAGCCACTCATTTGCTCGCGGCGCACAAGTGGGTTTTTTGACCTACTTTGAACAAGCCATGGTACCGATAGCTGAAGAGAAAGATCCCAGCATGGATCGCACCCAAATGATCAACCGTCTCAGTTTGACCAGCCTGGCTGGCTATCTGATGTCAGCAGATAAAATTTCTGTAGTCACCAACGCTGATGACATTATCCTAGCAAGCCCTGACCTTGCGTTTCTCACCAAAACCTTTGGTGACCGAGCGAAAATATATCCCTACGGTGGCCACTGCGGCAACATGGACGAAAAAGTCTGGGTTGAGCATATGCTGGCCTTTTTCGCGGCTGAGAAGTGAGCAGGGAGCAAATAATGATGAATAATATGAACCATATACGTAATGCATTGCTCGTTTCTGTTGCTCTGTTACTGGGGGCGTGTAGCGCCACTCCAGAACTAGAAGCTGATGCGGTCGAGCCGATGTTGCCGATGCCAGCTCCGCCTGCAGATCCAGATGAGAAAGGAATTTCTTACAGTAACGATCCTTGGGAAGGCTTTAACCGTCGCTCCTACTACTTCAATGCCAAAGCCGATGAGTATGTGATCTTACCCATCGTCAATGGTTATCAGTGGATCACTCCTGATATTGTGGAAACAGGCGTAAGCAACTTCTTCAGTAACTTGGGTGAACTGACCACCTTTATGAACTCGGTATTACAGTTAAAAGGTGAGCGGTCAGCGACAACTGCGTTTCGCTTTGTGACTAACACCACCATCGGCTTGCTCGGTGTTTGGGATCCGGCAACAAAGATGGGCGTTTACAAAGAAAGAGAAGATTTCGGCCAAACGCTGGGACATTGGGGCGTAGGTGCTGGACCTTACTTTGTTATCCCTTTACTTGGGCCATCAAGCGCACGTGATGCGTCAGGTCTATTGGTCGACACCTTGGTGTTCAATGCCATCATTAGCGAACTCGACATGAAAAGTGAAGAGGAGTTAGCACTCACTCTGATGCGGGCCATTGATACACGGAAGAATATTCCATTCCGTTATTATGGTTCAGGATCTGCGTTCGAATATGAGCTAATCAGATTCCTATACTTCAACGCACGTGAAATCGCCGTGAAGCGGTAATCGTTCTAAACAATAAACATGGCCGCTATCGCGGCCATGTTTGTTTTTTGACCAAGCTATTAAGCTAAGGTATTATCAACGCTGTACAGGAAGTACCACACACGGAAGTAAGGAGTGCACAATGGATATGTGCGTAATCGAGCAAAAAACTCTCTCACTGATACAACATACCGCCTATCGCTGCCTATTTTGGCTTGCCTTAGTCACTTTATTTTCTTTATTTGGTGAAGCCATCGACGGCGCAATTAGCCTGTCGGACCTATCTTTTACTCTCAATTTTGTTATCCCCTGCGCACTGCTGGCATTGGTGTATATCGGCTTAGCACTGATCAGCAACAACTATGGCCAGGAACTAAGACTTATATGGAATGGGGCGCAACTTCAATACGACCGTTATGGCCAGTCACAGATATTTCTGCCTAGCCAGATACGCATGGCAAAACTGGAAGGAAAGGTCACTCCACAGCTGACCTTGTACTTATCAAATACGGACAGTCCGCGTCGACTCTCTTTAGAAGGGTTACCTTTAGCCGAATGTGAAGATTTACTACAGCAGCTTTCGTTTCGAATCGAGTCCAGTGAGAAAACGATGTTGCGGTCAAAAGCTGAAGGTGAATCGCTAGCCAATAACATCAGTTTGGCGTGAAGCCTGCGAGACCCTTGGATAAAAATCGAAATAGGCTAAGCATACCTTTCCCTGCGATTGCCTATTTCTCTTTTAAAACCATATAGTTTGCTTTGTTTATTGGCGAGCCACCTAGTTTTTAACGCTATACTGACTCAATATATCCAAAGATAGTCTTGCCATGAATATTCGTCGTTTACTTAAATGGACTGCAGCCACCCTCATAGCCGTGCCGATGTTAGCTATCGTGGCTTTCTTGCTTTGGTTTAAAGGGGATTATTATCGCGGTCATTTAGAACGCCTGGTGACAGACAACACACCGATTGCTCTAACAATTAATGCCCCCGTCGAATACTCTCTCACAGATCCCTATCTGATCACTTTGCGCGCCCTTGAATTTAGCTTCAACTCAAAGCCGATTTTAACGCTTGATCGTTTTGCCCTGCGGATTGACGAACTTTCCCTATTAAAACGAGCAGTTGTTATTGAAGGGATCAGCGTAGACAGACCCGCCTTGGATATGAGTCCAGAGCAGTTAGAAGAGCTGCTTGCAGCATTTGCAGAAGGGAAAGAGGCTGAGCCACAAGGCCAACCCAAAGAGGAGTTATTGCTCCCCTTATCAAGTTTGTCCCTGAAACAACTAAATATTGATGGCCTATCACTACGTTGGGAAGATCTTAAGCAACCTATTCGACTTAAAGAGCTCACTCTCGCGATCACCAACTGGCAGGTAATCCAAGAAGCTAAACTGTTACCCACAAATTGGCAGCTAGCGGTCTACCTGTTTGCAGAGGAGGTTACCTGGCAACATGTTTCAGCTGAAGATCTAACGCTGCACGCACTCATGGATGAACACAAATTTCGCATCACAGATGCCAGTGTGCAGATCTTTTCCGGACAAGCGACTCTCGCTTCCAGCACGGTATTAGATGCAGGATTTGCTACCACAATACACAGTGCTACCCTTAAGCAGATAACCTTAGATGACGCCCTGTTTGGCCCTTTACTGTCATTAGAGCAGGACACGAGCAATGCAGAGCCAATACCTGAGCGCCAAGACAAAGATCTATTAGCCACGATTTCACTCCCCATATCCACGTTCAATATTGAAAACCTTGAGATCAGCGAATTAGGTCTAAATAGTGAGATCCTTGGACAAGGATTAGCACTCGACAACTTTTCTCTCGACGCGGGAGATATGGTTCTGGTCAATGATTATAAATTCGATCCCGCAGTGATCAGCGGTACTGTCGAAGCAACATTTGATCGGCTGATATCGCAGCAACATCAACTCGATAATCTTATGGCCGAGCTAGGTTTATCCAACGGTACCCTGCTGTTGAACAAGCTTGAAGCGGAGCTGCTGAATGGTTCGTTAAGCCTTGTGGCAAAAACCCAACTCGCCGACCACCTGCAAACAGAAATCACCTTATTACAATTAAAAGATCTGCAGATTAGCGACACCTTGTGGGCTCAAACAACGCCGCCAGCAGATGAAACGGATGAACCAACAGCGACGGTAGACGATGAACCAACGGCAATGCCATTGAAGGGCCTATACATCAAACAAGTCGAAGTTGAGCGCCTGCAATTAAGCTTAACTCAGATGGAGCCCCAGGTAGCTGCAGATTCCCTCAATATGAGCTTAAGTAATTTGGCTCTCATCGAAGATTTTACGCTGGCAACTTACCCCGACCTGTTAGCTTTGCCATTTGCACTAACGCTTACAGGTGCCAACATTTCATCCGCTGATAGGGAGATAGATGCTACAACCATCGCCGTCAAAGGGGGTCAACCGTTTGAAATTTCGAAGTTTAATATTGAGAGTAAGCAAGGCACAGTGGCAGGTCATGGGACCATTGAAACGCAGGACAGTACGTTACCATTTGAACTGACATTGGCAGGAAAGCAGCTGGATCTTACGCTGCTTGATCCTCTCGATACTGGTTACCCTCTGAGCGGCAAAGCACAGCTGGATGCCTCGCTCACCGGCTCGGCAGTTTCCAGCGATGCTATATTAAACTCTCTCACCGGCCCTGTGCATCTGAGCACTGGCCGAGCCACCATGTACAACATCGACGTTGATATGACTTTACAGGGCTTTCTCGACAGTCAAGAGCTCACACTTACCGATGTAGGCGCATTTGCGTTACTTGGCCCCATCGGACTCGCGGTGAGCAAAGCTAGCGCTGTCAGCAGTGCCGCCGCTGGCGCACTGGCAGGTGGAGAAACGCAGATAGCCGAAACGGACATCAATATCAATTTTAACAGCGGAGTAATCGACTTTGGCCCCTCGGCCATCGCCACAGAGAAACACCGCGTTGCCCTTTTTGGCGATATCGATCTACCAAAGCAACGTTTTGACCTATTGCGCACCACCATATTGGATGATGAAGCCTGTGTGCGGCTTGCGCGAAGTATCGATGGCCCCTTCAATAACCCAGATGTGCAGGTCGCCAGTGCTATCACGGGGACGGTAACCGGTCTATTCAGTGGCGCATTCTCGGGCACAGAGAAATACTTTGGCGATGGTTGTGAGCCGGTCTACAGCGGCCCTGTAAAATCACCAAAGCCATTCGATTTCGAAGCGAATGCAGAAAAATTAGTACAGCAAGAAAATGACCTTTTAAAGACACTACCTGCAGCAGCCCAACGTGCCGAAGAGGAGATGCAGAAAGCCATGTTTGAGATTATCCAGCAGGCAAAAGATCAATCAACTGATACCAGCGGATAGCACCAAATATTCTCCTTTAAACTGTGCTGCTAAGGGCTGCTTGCTATCTTCCAGCGTCACCGTCACAGACAGATGCGCCTGCTCGCCGCGTCGCAGCGGGTGCACACTGCCCTCAACTTCCGCTCGACTTACGTAAGCGGTAGGCTCCTCCGTCAGCGGACGCAAATGGCGAATTTCACCGTGGCTTAAAGCGATACTACCGGAAAGCCCTTGCTCTTTAAGCATCATGTAGATCATCCCCCAGCCAGTTAAACAAGCTTGAGAATATGCACTACCGGCAAACAACGTGCCGTGCAGATTAATGTTGGCATTAAACGCGGCACGAGTTTCAAAGCGCTCACCGCTATACTCAATGATCCGGATCCCCAATGCTTGACTGATTGGAATGCCATCACGCCATATTTTTTGTAGTTCCTCACACCAATCAGCGTGGCGGGTACGATCATTCAGTGCAGGGAGTTCCTTCAGCATTTGCTGGTGATGGATCTGGCCAAAATGGGTTGGCCCCTCGCCAACAGCTTGATACCCCTGCTTCTCGTAAAATGGCAATGCTTGCTGCCTTGCGTTGAGCACGATACGTTTCAGTCCCAATTCACGCGCTAACTGTTCCAGCGCGAATATCACCTGAGAACCCAGACCACTGCCTCGCATATCGGGATCCACCGCCATATGGCGTAACTGCCCTTCATCTGCACTACTTTGGTAAAGCCGTCCAACGGCACGGGGGAGCCCCTGTTCGTCAACTAACATGCGATGATGGGCGTAAGGATCAAATTCATCCTTTTCCGAGCCCTTCGGCAGCTGAAACGGTGCCCTCATTACTTGCCAGCGAAACTCAAAATAGCGTTCAAGCTCTTCATCTGTCTTTGGCTCAATTAAGGTAAACATGGCCCCGCATCCTTGAACTCGTTTTGCACACCGACACTGATGCACAGTTATATTTGAGCACTTTTTATCCGTGCTTTTGCCGAAGGAGTCAATCAATTTGTTTTCTCTGCAGATCACACAGCAATGCGACATAGTAATCGAGAGCCATGCCACGCTTTCAATGGATAAGGCTTGGTAAGGCCTTATCTCAGGACTATGCTCGGTATCATATGGCAACGTTAGAGCAGATGTTATGAACAACCCGCAAGATCGATCGAACCAAGGTTTACTGCAGTTTTTTCTTTCGAACAAACAGCCTTTTGCCATAGCGACATTGAAAGTAAGAGAGATCGTTAACTTTCAAACTCTGACCCAGTTGCCCCACAGTCACCCAGCCATTCTTGGTGCAACAACATTACGCGATGAAACCATCTCTATCATAGATATGGCGATGGCCATCGGTTATCCGCCGGTCGCAGAGGAAGACTTAAAGAGCTGCAGTATTATCGTGACGGAATTCAGCCGTAAACAAACCGGCTTTCTGGTGCGAGGGATCGACAAAATCATCGAGGCTGAGTGGCAAAAAATTGCTGCGCCGCCCGCCAGTTTAGGTGCACAAACCTATATCACCGGCGTAATCAGAAGCGATGCTGGACTTGTTCAAATCATTGATGTTGAAAAGATTTTAGAAGAGATTGAGCCACCAGAAAGCGGTTCAGTCTCAACCGATTACGGCACAGAAGATCTAGCTCCTTTAGCAGATAAGAGCATACTGCTAGTAGATGATTCCCTCGTCGCCAGAAAGCAGATTTCTCATGCATTGGATGATGTGGGTGCCTCCTATTTTGTTACCAACAATGGCCACGAAGCGTTGGCTTTCTTACAGGAGATGGCAGATGAGGGTGGCGCGGTAGACATTGTTGTCAGTGATATCGAAATGCCACTCATGGATGGTTACGAACTGACCCGAGAAATTAGACGAGACCCACGTTTGAGTAAAGCCTATGTCATTCTGCATACCTCCCTCTCCAGCACCATCAGTATGGATCAGGCAAAAGATTGTGGTGCAGACAAAGCTTTAACCAAGTTCAATGCCAACGATCTGATCCACACCATGCTGGAAGGTGCACGGCACGGTCGACAAAGTTAAAGTTGCAGTGAGAAGGTAACAGGACCATCGTTTTGTAGGCTGACTTGCATATCTGCACCGAACTGGCCTGTCGCAGTCGTTACACCGAGCTGTCGCAACTGGGTAACGAAACGCTGATAGAGTCGTTCCCCTTCGGCAGGTATCGCAGCGGAGCTAAAGCTCGGTCGCAGGCCTTTTCGCGTATCAGCGGCAAGAGTAAACTGAGAGACGACAAGTATCTCTCCACCGCTTTGCAATAGGCTGAGGTTCATCTTCCCAGCATCATCCTCAAACACCCGATAGTCGATCACCCGACGCGCAAGCTTGTCACAACCACTATCTGTATCACCTTTTTCAACACCTAAAAACAGCAGTAGCCCAGAATTAATCGCCCCAACCGTTGCACCATTAACTTCAACGCGAGCGAACTTAACCCGCTGGATCAGCGCTATCATTCTGCTTCATCATCCTTTTGTTCTGATTCGGCTTCCAACTCGCCAAGCGCTGCAGTCAACTCAGCGCCAAGCAACACAACGCTCCACGCTAAGTAAATCCAGATAAACAGCAAAGGAATCGCAGCAAGTGCACCGTATATCGCCTCATAAGAGGGGAAGTGAGTGACATACAGAGCGAAACCTTTCTTGGTCAATTCAAATAACACAGCGGCCAATACGGCACCTGCGAGGGCATTGCGAAAACGAACAAAGGTGTTCGGCACGAGCGTATAAAGAATAATAAAAGCACAAACGGACAACAGAAAAGGAAGAAAGCGCAACACCGTTGGTAACATGCCGCCAATCGCACTATCACTAAATATTTTTAAGGAAACTAAATAGGAGGTCACGGCAATACTAGAGCCGATGAGAACAGGCCCTAAGGTCAGCACCATCCAGTAGATAGAGAAGGAGATAATCGTCCTGCGCCCCCCAGATATCCGCCAGATACGATTCAGTGTCTTATCGATAGCGGATATCAATAGCAGCGCCGCAGCGACCAAAAAGCCTATCCCGATCGCGGTCATTCGCTTGGCATTCTCTGCGAAACCGGTCAGATGCTGACGTACCGCGTCACCAGACGCGGGGACAAAGTTATTAAATACAAAGTCTTCAATTTGCCCCTGCACCGACTGAAACACCGGAAACGCAGAAAACACAGAGAAGGTCACAGCAACCAGAGGAACCAGAGACAACAAGGTAACGTACGCAAGATAGCCCGCCACCATAGTGATCTCATCTTGCTGGATCCGCTTTCGAATATGTAACAACAGAGTGACTGCCTTGTCGACATACGCTCGCAGCGATTGGATCAATTCTTTACGATTAATCGGTTGCATACCCTTGCCATCTCCTATCGTAGGAGTCTAAAGTCTTAGCTGTTAGTCATATACAATAGCAAATTCAGACGGTTAATAATCTACTTAACGGTCACAGAACGTAAGGAGCTTTTATGTCAGGTCAAGGATCAGGAGGCAATGTACTTGCCGCTATCTGTAGTTTTTTTATTCCCGGATTAGGCCAATTGGTTCAAGGACGCATTCTGGCCGCACTGCTGTTCTGTGTCTTTATCTTTGCCGGTTATGCAACCGCGTGGTTGATTGTGCCGGGCATCATCGCATTAGTCCTGCACATCTGGTGCATCGTTGACGCCGCCATGTTCAAAGCCAGTGGCGAGTAAGCAGATGACGATATTTAAAGCCCTTTGTCTAACTTGTTGTTCCCTGCTTTTTGTCTGTGGGTGTGAATCAACCTATTACGCCACCATGGAGCAGGTGGGTGTGCACAAACGCGACATACTTAAAGACCGTGTCGAAGAAGCTAAAGAGGCGCAAGGTGAAGCGCAACAGGAGTTCAAAGATGCGTTAGAGCAGTTCTCCGTGCTGGTCAATTTTGATGGTGGTGAGCTGCAGGATATGTACGAGCAGACAGAAGACGCCTACGAAAGCAGTGCCGATGCAGCAGCAGAAGTCACAGAGCGTATTGATGGCATAGAGACAGTTGCAGACGCTTTATTTGATGAGTGGGATGACGAGTTAACACAATATACTAACGCCAATCTCAAACAACAAAGCGCGCAAAAACTTAAAGCAACCAAACGCCAATACACTAAGTTACTCAAATCCATGCGTCGTGCCGAAAGTAAAATGGCGCCGGTGCTCGCTGCACTTAAAGACAACACGCTTTATTTGAAGCATAACCTTAACGCGCAGGCTGTGGGTTCACTGAAGGGTGAGTATCAACGAATAAAGAAAGACACCGATCTTTTGATATTAGAGATGAACAAAGCGATCTCTGAATCTGAAGCATTCATCGCCACGCTAAAATAGGCATGAAAGCAAAAAAAAGGGTAACCATTCGGCTACCCTTCTAACTCCACCAACGCTGCTACTTATTCAGCAACGTTGCGTGCAGCACGCTTACGTTCATTTTCTGTTAACAGCTTCTTCCGCAAGCGGATGTGATTAGGCGTCACTTCAACCAGCTCATCGTTGTCGATAAACTCCAACGCTTGCTCAAGTGTCATCTTAATTGGCGGACTCAATACCTGCGCTTCATCCGTACCAGACGCACGAACGTTGGTCAGCTGCTTACCTTTCAACACATTCACCGTCAGGTCGTTAGAACGGTTATGAATACCGACTAATTGGCCTTCATACACTTCGGCCGCATGCTCAGTAAATAAGCGTCCACGCTCCTGCAGGTTAAACAGTGAATAGGTCAACGCTTTACCTGTCGCATTGGAGATCAAGACGCCATTCATCCGCTGACCAATAGTGCCACCTTTATGTGGACCATAGTGATCAAAGGTGTGATACAGCAAACCTGAACCAGAGGTCAGAGTCATAAACTCGGTCTGGAAGCCAATCAAGCCGCGACTAGGGATGATGAAGTCCAAACGCACGCGCCCCTTACCATCAGGCTGCATGTTGGTCATCTCAGCTTTACGCAAGCCAAGTTGCTCCATCACTGAACCCTGATGAGGCTCCTCAACATCAACCGTCATAGTTTCAAACGGTTCTTCTAACTGACCATCGACTTCACGCAAGATAACTTCTGGACGCGATACGGCCAGCTCGTAACCTTCTCGGCGCATGTTTTCAATAAGGATCGCCAAGTGAAGCTCACCACGACCAGACACACGAAACTTATCCGGATCCGGCATCTGCTCTACACGCAGTGCAACGTTATGAACCAGCTCTTCTTCCAGCCGGTCAAGGATGTTACGTGACGTGACATATTTACCATCCAAGCCAGCAAACGGAGAGGTGTTTACCTGGAAAGTCATGGTCACTGTTGGTTCATCAACACTGAGCGGTGGTAATGCTTCAATCGCACTCGGATCGCACAGAGTGTCAGAGATCTTAAGTTCACCAAGACCTGTGATAGCGATGATGTCACCAGCAGCAGCATCTTCGACTTCATGTCGCTCTAATCCAAGATAGCCCAGTACCTGGCCCACTTTACCATTGCGCTGCTTACCGTCAGCACCAACGATAGTTACCTGTTGATTTGTCTTAACGCGGCCTTTGGTTATGCGACCAACACCGATAACACCAACATAGCTAGAATAGTCCAGCTGTGAAATCTGCATCTGGAACGGCGCATCCTGAGTCGCTTCTGGGGGGGCAACCTTTTCGACGATAGTTTCAAACAGCGGCGTCATATCATCACTGGCGTCGTCCACTTCTAACGTGGCAAAACCATTAAGAGCTGAAGCATAGACAATCGGGAAATCTAGCTGCTCATCAGTGGCACCTAAGTTATCAAACAGGTCAAATACCTGATCGATAACCCAGTCAGGACGAGCACCTGGGCGGTCAATTTTGTTAACAACGACAATGGGCTTGAGTCCCTGAGCAAACGCTTTTTGCGTTACAAAGCGGGTTTGCGGCATGGGGCCATCAACAGCATCAACCAATAGCAGTACAGAATCTGCCATTGACAATACGCGCTCAACCTCACCACCGAAGTCAGCGTGTCCAGGAGTATCGATGATATTAATATGATAGTCGTTCCAATGGATGGCGGTGTTCTTAGCCAGGATCGTGATCCCACGCTCCTGCTCCAACTCGTTGGAGTCCATCACACGCTCACCATGATTGGCACGTTCGTTAAGGGTACCCGACTGCGCTAACAGCTTATCAACCAAGGTAGTTTTACCATGGTCTACGTGGGCAATAATGGCGATATTACGTAGCTTCTCGATCACCTGAGGCCTTCCATCTAATAAGGGTGGTCTTTACAAAGGGCGCCTATTGTATAGGCGACGTGACTTAAATCCCATTTTTTAATCGTGCAAAAGATAGTCAAAAATGGATATTTTGCATCTATAATCAATATTTCCTTTATAAACAAAGGGTTAAAAATCACCTTTGATATTTATTTTTATAAACGGCAATCAACTTGAAAGAAGTTAGATTTCTCACTAACCAAAAGTGTGATATCTGTATACCCCTCTTTACGTTATGGGATATAGCACCAGATTGGCACTATGCATCACAGTGGTGCAGTGATGCACAATTACAGTGCAAGATCTATCACCTTTAGATCCCAGAAAAGTAAATTAATTGTTTTAAAACAGCCACATAATATAGTGGCACGAATTTCGCTTTTGAAGCGCAAGCTTCAATATATCTAAACATTGACACCGGAGGATGAACTAGGATGTCAGTCGCAAATGTTCTCGAACTGATTAAATCAGAAGAAGTAAGATTCATTGATCTGCGTTTTACCGACACAAAAGGTAAAGAGCAGCACGTGAGTATCCCAGTAAGCCAAATCGACGAAGAGTTCTTCGAAGAGGGCAAGATGTTCGATGGCTCATCGATCTCTGGCTGGAAAGGCATTAACGAATCAGACATGGTACTGATGCCTGACGTATCAACTGCGGTATTAGACCCATTCTCAGAAGAGTCTACGTTAATCGTCCGTTGCGACATCTTAGAACCAGATACATTGGCTGGCTACGACCGTGATCCACGCTCTGTTGCCAAACGTGGTGTTGAATACCTGAAGTCAACTGGCATTGCCGACGATGTGTTCATCGGTCCTGAGCCAGAGTTCTTCATGTTTGATGATGTTCGCTTCCACACCGACATGAGCGGTAGCTTCTATAAGTTAGATTCAGAAGAATCTAAGTGGAACAGCGGTAAAGAATATGCAGACGGCAACCTGGGTCACCGCCCAGGCGTAAAAGGCGGTTACTTCCCTGTACCTCCTGTAGATTCAGGTCACAACATCCGCTCAGCAATGTGTATCGTGATGGAAGATATGGGCTTGGTTGTTGAAGCTCACCACCATGAAGTTGCTACCGCTGGTCAGAACGAAATCGCATGTAAGTTCAACAGCTTGGTTGAAAAAGCTGATGAAGTTCAGATCTACAAGTATGTCGTACACAACGTGGCGCACCTGTATGGTAAGACTGCGACCTTCATGCCTAAGCCAATCGTTGGTGACAACGGTTCAGGCATGCACGTTCACCAGTCTTTGAGCAAAGGCGGAGAAAACATCTTTGCTGGTGACAAGTACGGCGGTCTGTCGCAAGAAGCGCTGTGGTACATCGGTGGTATCATTAAGCACGCTCGCGCGATCAACGCATTCGCGAACGCTTCAACTAACTCTTATAAGCGTTTGGTTCCAGGCTTCGAAGCTCCTGTTATGCTGGCATACTCTGCACGTAACCGTTCTGCTTCTATCCGTATCCCTGTGGTACCGAGCCCGAAAGCACGTCGCATCGAAGTTCGTTTCCCTGATCCAACTGGTAACCCTTACCTGTCATTCACAGCGATGTTGATGGCTGGCCTAGACGGAATTAAGAACCAGATCGATCCAGGCGAAGCAATGGACAAAGATCTATACGACCTGCCAAAAGAAGAAGCGTTGGCCATCCCAACTGTTGCAGCTTCACTGGAAGAAGCTCTGGCGGCACTCGATGCTGACCGTGAGTTCTTGACTGCTGGCGGCGTAATGAGTGATGACAGCATTGACGCATACATCGCGTTGAAGCAAGACGAAGTTGAGTTGCTGAACTCAACGACTCACCCTGTAGAATTCGACATGTACTACAGCGTGTAAGTAAGTTGACCATCCTCACAAAAGCCCACTGAAAAGTGGGCTTTTTTTTCGACAGCGCTTTTTGATGGTGACAAACTAGTCGATCCCAAATATAGTAAGAGATATGTAGGAAAAAGGTGAAAAGTTATGGTCGTAAAACGCATCGCCTTGCTCTTGTGTCTGTTAGGTGCAGCAACCGCTCACGCGGGTAAACTCTACACATGGAAAGACGCTAACGGTGTCGTCCACTACTCAGATAAACCAGTGCAAGGGAACAAAGCACAGCAGGTGCAACCTAAGGTTGGCACTAATGTGATCCCTCGATTGAATGATGGTGTTATCGAAACGAATAAAGGCCCGGAAGGCAAAACTTCGTTCAAGGTATCTATTCGTTCGCCCCACAATGAAGCTACAGTCCGTGACAACATGGGCCGGCTTTCTGTCGTTGGTCAGGTCGAACCTGAGATCCAAGACGGCTACAGCTATCGTCTTAAAGTCAATGATCAAGTACTAGGCACATCTGAAGATGAACCAGTATTTCATTTGATGAATGTTAATCGCGGCGAACATAAATTAAAGTTAGAACTGCTAGATCAAAGAGGCAAGGTTATTGCATCCTCCCCGGTACGGATCATTTATCTGCACCGCGCCTCGGTATTACAAGCTCGCTAAGCACAAGGAAAGTGCAGCAAGCTGAGTAAAGTGCTAGAGTGCAGGTGCATTCGCACCAAATTGGTGCGACACATGGGGAAGACGCACCGTGCTCTCACAGCAGAACGGATCACATCAGAACGCCTTGTCAGGGGTGACAACCACCCTGCTAGATGTTCTCAGCACCGCTATTATTCTTCTCGATCACCACTTGGTCATTCGTTACATCAATTCGGCGGGCGAACAATTACTTGAACAAAGTTCGCGTCGGCTGATTGGCGAACCGCTACCTAAGCTATTTGAACACCTCTCTCTCGATATCCAGCTGATCAACGAGACACTGACCCTTGGCAATAGCTTTACAGACAGCGACGTCTCAATGGTTAAACAAGATGGCATCCACATCGCTGTTGATGTCACGGTCTCTCCTTTTGAACGCGGCGACCAACGCTATGCGCTACTCGAACTTAAGCAGATCGATCAGCAAAAGAAAATCAGCCATGAGCTTTATCAGGCCAGCCAACAACAAGCAGCAAGGGAGCTCGTCCGAGGCTTAGCTCATGAAATTAAAAACCCGCTAGGTGGGTTAAGAGGCGCGGCGCAGCTACTGGAAAAAGAGCTGCCAAGCCCAGAGCTAAAAGAGTTTACCGGCGTGATCATAGAGCAAGCTGATCGGCTTAGAAATCTAGTCGATAGGCTGCTTGGACCACAACGCCCCTCTACCCATAAGTCCCATAATATTCATATGGTGCTTGAGAAAGTTTGCCAATTAGTGAACATGGAAGGCTTAGATCAGTTAGTCGTCAACCGTGACTATGATCCAAGCTTACCCGATATCGAAATGGATCCAGAACAGCTCGAGCAAGCCGTTCTGAATATCGTTAAGAACGCCGTTGAGGCGATGCATGGCAAAGGCACAATCAACGTTTCAACCCGCTCAGCCAGTCAGATAACTCTGAACGGCGAACGCTACAGACTGGTTGCCGAAATAAAAATCACAGACAACGGCCCTGGTATCCCTCCAGCCCTGCAAGACACTCTGTTCTACCCCATGGTGACAGGAAAGGCTGACGGGACAGGGCTTGGCCTCTCCATTGCACAAACATTGATCACACAACACAAGGGCCGCATTGAATGCATTAGCTGGCCCGGACACACCGAATTCATTATTCACCTGCCAATCAGGAAATAAGGGAGCAGTATGACTGACGCACAGGTTTGGATCGTCGATGACGATAGTTCAATTAGATGGGTACTTGAACGCGCTCTCGCAGCAGCAGAAATTAATGTAAGTAGCTTTGAATCAGGCGAGGATGCGCTGCAACAGCTTCGCTATCAGACCCCAGATGTCGTTCTGTCTGACGTGCGCATGCCAAATATGGATGGCCTGACGCTGTTAGACAGGATCCATGATGTCGGATCGGATATTCCCGTGATCATCATGACTGCACATTCTGATTTGGATAGCGCGGTTTCGGCCTACCAAAGTGGTGCATTCGAATATCTGCCGAAGCCCTTTGATATCGATGAGGCTGTCGCTTTGGTGCAACGCGCCATCACCCACAGCCAAGAAAATCGCCGCAGTCGCCGTCGCCGTGAAGTTGAAATACCAGAAACCGAGATCATAGGTGAAGCACCCGCCATGCAAGAGGTGTTTCGCGCTATCGGTAGGCTCTCTCGCTCCTCAATTAGCGTTCTCATCAATGGTCAATCAGGTACGGGTAAAGAACTCGTTGCGCAAGCGCTGCATCGGCATAGCCCACGTTCTGACGAGTCTTTTATCGCATTAAACATGGCGGCAATACCTAGAGATCTGATTGAATCAGAGCTGTTCGGCCACGAAAAAGGCGCTTTTACCGGGGCCAATACGGTCCGTCAGGGGCGCTTTGAGCAAGCCAACAATGGCACACTGTTTCTCGATGAGATCGGCGATATGCCGCTCGATATTCAGACTCGCTTGCTGCGAGTACTTTCTGATGGCCAATTCTACCGTGTCGGTGGCCACTCACCGATAGAAGTTGACGTGCGCATTATCGCCGCGACTCACCAAAACCTGGAAGAGTTGGTGCGGCAAAACAAGTTTCGTGAAGATCTGTTCCATCGCTTGAACGTAATTCGTGTGCACCTGCCACCACTGTGTGAGCGCGGCACCGATGTCGGCCAATTGGCCAAGTACTTTTTACGTAAAGCTGCTGAAGAGCTTGGTGTTGAAGCGAAGACGCTAGCAACAGATACCGAAACTTATATGTGTCAATTGCCATGGCCAGGTAACGTTAGGCAGCTTGAGAATACCTGTCGCTGGCTGACCGTGATGGCCTCGGGACAAGAGGTGCTGATCTCTGATCTGCCACCAGAACTGCAGCAGTTACCTCCACCAGTCATCAGCGACGGCGAAGCCCCAGCAGCACAAACCTGGCAGCAATCGCTCAACCACTGGGCCGAACAACAATTGGCGACAGGTCGCATAGACATACTCAATGATGCATTACCGGAGTTCGAACGAGTCATGCTGAGTACGGCCTTGCGCCACACTGGCGGACACAAGCAGGAAGCAGCCAGACGTCTTGGCTGGGGGAGAAACACCCTAACCCGTAAACTCAAAGAGCTAGATATGAGTTAGTCTCTTTTACTAGCATAAAAAAATGGCCTCAGTTGAGGCCATTTTTTGTTTCAATCTTTAGCCCCTGCGAAGGGGCTTTTAATTAAGGGTGAGCGCAGGTATCTGCCCAACCTTCAACCGCATCGAAACAGCCATTAGCATCTCGATACAGGTTGTCAGTTTGAGCACCAGAACCACCGTCTGCCGCATCATTGAAGATCAAGTCGACGGCACGTACGCCATCGGCAAACTGGTAACGGAGCCAACCATCGCCAGCATCTTCCATGGTATAGCCAGGCCAGCTTGCTGGAGCACCTTCAACACCCCAGTAGTAAACCTGAACAGCAGTCCAAGCATCTGGCTTCTTAAACCAAACTTCGATGCCTGGCAGCACACAAGTATCAACCCATGCGCCATCAATGTAACAACCGTCACCTTCACGGAAACTGTCAGTCGTCTGCTCACCAGCACCGTTATGGAACAACATGTTGGAACCAGTGACACCATCTTCAAATTGGTAGCTGAAGAAACCACCGCCCAAAGATGTCATCAGCAGTCCAGGCCAATCTGTCGATGACGAAACACCCGCAGATGCCCAGTAGTGAACATAAGCTTCAGTCCAAGTTTCCGGCGCCTTGTAGTAAACCGTAATTCCCGGTTCCAATGCAGGCTCACCACAAATATCTTGCCACTCGTTTACGACATAACATCCATCCTGCTCAGCAAACAGATTTTCTGTTTGTGATGCGCCATCGTTAAAGATGATGTTCGCAGACGTTGCATTCAGCGGGAAGCTGAAGCTATATGAACCATCAGCTTCTGCGGTCATCGGAACACCTGGCCAATCAACGGCAGGCGCGTTGGCAGCATCCCAATAATAGATGTTAACGTCACTGCCCCAACCGGCTGGAGGAACAAATCCAAGCTCAAGGCCTTTTACCGGTGCAACACAGTTGTCGTCCCACACATCGGCGACGTAGCAGGCATCTGTATCGTGGTATAGATTCGCAGTCTGATTGCCGCTGTTATCGTTGAAGATCATATCGGCAGCGCCCACGTTCACAGGGAACTGGAACGTATACCAGCCGTCACCAACTAACTCGGCTTGAACACCTGGCCACGCACTGTTGTCTGCAGGGGCTGCATTCCAATAATGAACGTGGATATCATCGCCCCACTCAGCAGGCTTCTTGAAATGAACAGTCATGCCAGGAACAGGCAAAGCACAACTGTCGCTCCAGTTGTTATTCTCGAAGCAAGCATCACCGTCAGCAGTCAAGTTTTGAGTTTGCAGCCCTTGGCCATCATTAAAGATGATGTTGGCAGCAGTCACACCGTTCTCAAACTCGAACTTGTACCAATCGTCGCCCATGTGCTCCATAGCAGCACCTGGCCAGTCAACGGCTGGCTGAGGATCTGCAGACCACCAGTAGACATTGGCGCCAACCCAATCAGTAGGCTTCTTCAACCATAAAGTCATGCCTTCCTGCACACCTTTCTCAACGGTGGTCTCTGCACTGGTTTGACTGCCGTTGAAGTTATCTACCGTGGCACGGAAGGTAAACTGGGTG
Source organism: Corallincola holothuriorum (assembly GCF_003336225.1). Classification (NCBI taxonomy): domain Bacteria; kingdom Pseudomonadati; phylum Pseudomonadota; class Gammaproteobacteria; order Alteromonadales; family Psychromonadaceae; genus Corallincola; species Corallincola holothuriorum. The sequence continues at coordinate 252,399 of NZ_QPID01000003.1, read as the reverse complement.
CCATCTTCATAAGAAGAAACGTCATAATAGACCTGGTACTCAGGGGTGTAATCAACGCCAAGAGACTCGAAATCACCTTCATTAACACTGACTTCGAAAGACACGTTGTACAGAGGCAACGCTTCCGCATCGATCCCTTCTAGCATGGCATTAACGTTTACACGGTGAGACACCTTGCTACCGTCAGCAGGTGCAGCGATAGTCAGCGTCGGCGCTTCTGCAGCATACTCGATCAGGTCGTCAGCACGATAAACCACGGTGCTAAACGGCTCCACTGTCACATCAATCAGGTTTTCACCGTTGGCGGCAAGCTCTGTACCTTTCTGTGGCCAAACCTGACGATAAGTAGCACTGGTTGCGGCCAGGCTCACTGATTTTTCTTCTGCAGACGTGTTCAACACGACCAAATATTCACGTGGCGTTTCAGTTTCAACGCGCGAGAATGCAAAAAGACCAGCTTCACCTTCACTGTAGCGAACAAACTGCTTACCGCGACGCAAAGCAGAATGCTTCTTAGAAAGTTTGCTCAGCTTTTTGATTTGACGATAAAGCGGATGACGGCGATCGAAGTTATCATCGGCAGGTGTTGCGTCAGTACCGATCTGCGTCAAGGCTTGATAATCAGGTGTTTGCGAAGGCATCATGTCTTCACGTGCACCGGTATCACCGCCCAAGCCTGTGAAGCCCTGCTCATCACCGTAATAGACAACTGGAATACCACGGCTAAAGAACAAGATCTCGTTTGCGAGTTTTGCTCTAGCAAGACGCTCTTCTTCTGTGGCTGTCGGGTTTTCCTGATCGATGTGGAAACCGATACGGCCTACATCATGGTTACCAGCAAAGTTCATCAACAAACCAGCATGGCTATCAGCATCAGTATAGTAATCATCTTGGCTGAACAACCAAGCCAGACCATCTGTCGCCTTATTAGAAGCTACAGTGTCTTTAATCTGGAAATACAAACCAAAATCGAGAACTGATGGCAATTTGCCTTCGGTAGTAAAGGTACTCAGTACCTTAGGATGACCTTCAAATACTTCACCGAAGATAAAGAAGTTCTCAATGCCTTCAGCATCAGCGTGATCCATGATCTCTGGCGTCCAGTCAGCCCAGAACGGCATATCAACGTGCTTCACTGTGTCGACACGGAAACCATCAATTTTGAACTCGCTGATCCAACCTTTGAAGATATCTTTCATACCCGCCAACACATCTGGGTGCTGCGTGTTGATATCATCCAAACCTAAGAAGTCACCATAGATGGCCGACTCACCAGACCAGGTGCTATCACCCTGGTTGTTGTATAGCTCTACATTGTTAAGCCAAGCAGGAACCTTCACATCTTCCTGACCTGCAGGAATAAAGGTGGTGTATTGGCCATCAGCGCGGTTTTTATAAGGGCAAGTGTCCAAACCTTCTAGCAAATAGCCATCGGCATCATGACACTCTTCATACTTGATAACGTCAGCAGTGTGGTTGATGACGATATCAAAAAAGACTTTCATATCACGCTTTTTGGCAAGACGGATCAGCTGCTTCAGCTCATCGTTACTGCCCCAGTGCGGATCAATCTGGGTATAATCTGTGGTCCAATATCCATGGTAGCCAGCCGATTCACCTTGAACAGCCTGGTTTTTGAATACTGGCGTCAGCCAAAGTGCAGTGATCCCCATATTGTCGAGGTAAGATAGCTTCTCTATCAAACCTGCAATGTCACCACCGTGATAGTAACGAATATCTGAAGGATCAAACCCTGTCTGTGAGCGATCACCACTCAGTCCACCAAGGTCATTGTTAGAATCACCGTTTTGAAAACGGTCGGGCAATACGAAATAAAACACTTCGTCTTCGATTTGCCTATCTTGTTTACAACCAGCCATAGACATGACTGCGCCAGCCATACACAAGGCTGCCAGGCTCTTTTTAAAGATCATCGCCTTACAAACTCCTTTTATTACAAATTTCCGGTACAACACCCGTTTTGAGTGCTAACTACGCAAATAAACAAGTATCCGGCTGATGACGATAATCATCTAAGCCTAATTCTCTGAATCTGAATAGATTAACATCGACGGTCAAAACAATGGCAGATTAATTTCACATTTTTGTTACATTGGTGGTCAAACCAGCCTACGGCAAATGATAACCATACCATTACGGCGTTTTTGGATTGACTGCAGCTGTTCCCCGCAGTGCCTATGACACCTGACGTCACGGAAAAAAACTCTATTGTCACTGCCCACCCTGTAGCGACAAAAACGAAAACACTGTGCACAGATAGATTTTGAGCGTACACTTGTACGCTCAAATTTTGTACGGCAGATCTTATTCGTGAGCGACACCCAATACAGTCCGGCAGAAGAGTTGGCCAACACAGTTACCCACCTCATCGGCGCCCTGCTCGCGGTCGCAGCCTTGGTGATGATGATCAACGTCTCATTGGCCCAGCACGATCCTTGGCGACTGACGTCGAGCTTGGTCTATGGCATCAGCCTGTTAACCCTTTTTGCGTCATCTTCGTTCTATCACGCAATATCCTTCCCTAGGCTCAAAAGCCATCTAAAACTGTTAGATCATTGCGCCATCTACCTGCTGATCGCCGGTACTTATACCCCTTTTCTACTGGTCAGTTTACGAGGATGGATAGGTTGGACCCTGCTAGGCACCATATGGAGCCTGGCCATTGCCGGTTTAGCGCTAAAAATAGGCTTTGGTAATCGATTTAAGGCGTTGCGGGTTGGCAGCTATATATTAATGGGTTGGCTGGTAGTGATTGCCGGTGCCCCCCTTGCCGACGCAATTGGTCGTGGAGGTATGATCTGGCTGGTTGCCGGTGGCCTTTGTTATAGCCTTGGTGTCATCTTCTATCTCAACAAAAAAATGAGATTCAGTCACAGCATCTGGCACCTGTTTGTTTTAGGCGGCAGTATCTGCCACTTTTTTGCCATTTGGTATTACGTGCTAGCCGAGAGCAATTGACCCTTTCTGTCACAATCCAAACAATGGACACTGTGCAGCTGATGCCAACCTCACTAGCTGACTTTTGCCGCAAACAGAAAAGGGGCTCATATGAGCCCCTTTAACTAACGTTTCTTACAACTCATAACAAAGCGTTATTTCTTCTCACCTGCGTAGACAACCACAACGCGGTCATCACCTTTAACTCGGCTAAACGCATAGGGCTGTTCACTGAGCATTTTATGCTCACCCGCACCCACAGCCACGTGGTTGTTACGGAACTGACCAACCTTCTGCCAGTGAGCCACCAGCGCTGCGCGATCCCCCTTAAGCTGATCCCAGTTCATAAATGAACGGGTCGGAGAATCAAACGCGTCACTCATAGGTCCCGCTGGACGCCCGCTCTCATCGCCGTAGTAAATCTGAACACCACCCGGCATCAATAGCAGGCCATTGGCGGCGCCTTTCTGCAGCTCCAGGTTCTCATAACGTTGGAAGAACAGCTTGGTATCATGACTAGAGATATAGGTCAGCAGGTTAAAGTCTGGGTCGGTATTAATATCTTTCGCATAAGTTGCATACAGATCTTCATTCTGATTAATACACTGCGCACCTTTCACCGCCTGCATTTCACCAGCGTAATCAAAGTTAATCAGGCTATCCATACCGTGGTCGAAGTAGAAATCCTTGTAAGCGCCATGGTGCCAAACTTCACCGACCATCCAGAACGGCTTGTCATCAATCGCCTTATCCGGGTTCTCAGCTTTCCACTCAGCCAAGGCTTTGGTCGCAGAGTCTTTTAACTTAGTCCAGACTTCAGCTTCAACGTGCTTCACGGTATCAGCGCGGAAGCCATCGATACCATACTTGCGAACCCAGGTGGTATGCCATTCCACCAGGTAATCAACCACGGTGTAGCCTTCACGCTCCACTGCACGTGTATCCGGCTTGTTCTTCAGGATCGGTGGCAAACCGACATGCTTTTCGCTTTCGGTCAAAAAGTCAGGTAGGCCAGCCAAGTTCATGGTGATGTCATCGCCACCCGGTGCGGTGTACCCAGCCATACCACTGCGCACCCAATCTGGTCCCCACCATTTCTCAGCCCACTCGCTGGAACCCCAGCGGATATAGTTGTTGTAACGATGCCAGTTCTGTCCCTTCTTCTCATCCGGCACCCAATCAGTCCACTGATCTGGCACTGGTGCGTTTGGCGCTAACGCATTGATGTCGAATGTTTGCATATCATCTAGGGTTGGATAACCCGCATGGTTCATTACCACATCGATGACAACGCGAATTCCGCGTTTATGTGCTTCCGTCACTAGGCGCTCAAGATCTTCATCGGTGCCGAAGTTTGGATCCAAACGGGTAAAATCCAACGCCCAATAGCCGTGATAGCCATAAAATGGGAAGCTGCCCTTCTCACCACCGCCGATAAAACCGTGGATCTGTTCGACAATCGGCGTTAACCAGATAGCGTTCATACCCAGTTCCTGGATGTAATCCAGCTTCTCGATGATGCCTTTGATGTCACCGCCCTGGAATGTACCAGTCTCCAACTTACCGTCTTTCTTCCGGTTAAATGGGTAGTCGTTGCTGGTATCACCATTATTAAAGCGGTCTGTCATGATGAAATAAACAGACGCATTATCCCAATCGAAGTCGCTGGGCTTGGCTTTCGCAGGCTCAAGCAACAGCAGGCCGCCGCTCTCCTTGCTAGGTTGCATCGAGACTTTACCGCCCGCAACCTCTGCGGTTTGCCCTGAGTAAAAATCTTTTACCAGTTCACCGTCTTTAAAAACGCTACTGACATTAACTTCGACGGCATTGCCATCCCAGGTTCCGCAATCAACTGCAGGCGGCTTACGCACAACAGCGACTTTCTTCGGCTTACGCATTACGCTGATCGCATTGCCGCTGTCAGCTTTAGTGTCTAAGGTGAACTCATACTCACCAGGGAAGAGAATGCGAATAGAAAAATCGGTATCAGTTGCACAATCCGACACTGGCACAGGGGTTTTGAATTTGATCTTTTCGGCGGCTTCAGGACCAAATGACGTTCCGCAGGAGAACTCTTTATCCGCTAAGCGGAAATGGTAAGTACCCTTCTCCAACTCTACCGTTGCTTTGTACTTGCCTTTGCCTTTGAATTTAGCGCGATTCTCCGCTGCATAATCATGTTCAGCGATACGCAGGAAGATAGGTGTTTTTATAATCGCCTGGGCACTAGGCACCAGCAACGACGTGACAAGCGCCGCAAGCGCTAGTTTTTTCGGAGCGAACATAAGCGAGTTCCGTTAGCTAATAAAAATTAAACCCGATTTTATACGCAATTTTTATCAAAAAGTCTTATAGCTAAATCACGTTAGGTGGTTAACCTTTCCTGTACTAGGCTTAAAACGTATTTTCCAAGGAGGACATTCCATGCTCAAACGCACATTAAAAATCAGTTTATTTACACTTTTCATTCTATTACCAGTGTTTCAAAGCCATGCAGCGGATAACCCGCTGGTTGGCATGATCACGCAACAGCTGGGCGTCAGTCAGGATCAAGCCACCGGTGGTTTAGGTGCCCTACTCTCCTCTGCCCAACAGGGAATGTCCGGTGATGATTTTGCCGCCCTGACCGATGTCATTCCTGATATGAGTAGCCTGCTGTCGGCAGCTCCTTCACTGGAAGGCGCAGCAGGTGGTGGCGGTGGCCTCGCATCAATGGCAACCGACATGCTTGGTGATAGTGCAGGCAGCGATACCATCGCCCTCACTCAGGCTTTCGAGAGCCTTGGACTGGATTCAAGCATGGTCGGTCAATACAGCAAAATACTGCTCGACTTTGTTAATTCAGAAGGGGGGAACGCACTGATGCAGTCCCTTAAATCGGCGCTGCTTTAAGCCCCTAGCAGAAATGACAACGGCAGCGAAGATCGCTGCCGTTATTTGTTTAGCCCCTATCTCTGCGTCAGTACTAGCGCAGCCTTGATGCAAATCTTTGTTTGAATTTCGCCACTTTAGGCGCCACAACCAAAGAACAGTAAGGCTCGTGGCCATGCATGGAAAAATACTGCTGATGATAATCTTCTGCGGGATAAAATACCGCCAACGGCACCAACTCCGTCACGATAGGATCATCCCATTCAACCGCTTGCTGCTGGATCTCTGTCGCCGCTAACTGTTGCTGCTCGTCATCATGAAAGAAAATGGCGGATCGATACTGACTGCCGATATCCTCACCTTGACGATTAAGTGTTGTTGGATCATGGATGGTAAAAAACACTTGTAACAGTGTCGTGTAACTAATGACTGCGGGATCAAAAACAATCTGTACAACTTCCGCATGGCCTGTGTCACCGGTGCACACGGCTTTATAGCTAGGATGCTTCACGCTGCCACCGGAATAACCCGACGTCACCAGCTTCACCCCTTTTAGTTCGGTAAAGACCGCCTCAAGGCACCAAAAACAGCCCCCTGCCAATGTAGCGATTGATGAGGGAACCTGACTCTGCTCTGTCATTACGTATTACACCTTAAATATTAGCGCTTAAGTTGTTGTTGCCATCACCAAAGACACGGCAACACAAACCTGATTTATCATTAAATTCCTGACGGGAGCCGCCATAGTTAACAAACTGATACGGATTAAGTTTAACTGAAGATCGCGACATAGACAGCAGGTGATAGAGAACGGAACACATTCCTGTAACCCGCCAACAATCCGTTGTCCGCCTTAATCAGCATCACCCGAGTCACCCTACAACTTTTTTAGCCATTGTGACTGCATACCACTTCGCGACCACCGCTCTCCTTGCTAGACTGCCTCATCCAGCATAAGAGCTTGAGTGAAAGGTGGCGTGAGTGAGTGAAATTAACAAGGTGACGATTGTCGGTGGCACCCATGGTAATGAGTTTACCGGTGTCTATTTGGTTAAAAAGTGGCAACAGCAGCCAGCAGAGGTTACGCGCAGCAGCTTTACCACGTCGACCTTGTGGGCAAATCCGAAAGCACATGAACAAAACAAACGCTATTGCGATCAGGATCTCAACCGCCAGTTTACCCGAGCCCAACTGGACGACGTCAATCTAGTTGGCTATGAGCAGTCCCGCGCCAAGATTATTGACGCAGAACTTGGCCCGAAAGGTGATGCAAAGTGCGATTTCGTTATCGATCTGCATACCACCACCAGCAACATGGGACCCTGCTTACTCCTCACCCAGCAAGGCAAGATCTACCGGCAGCTAGCGGCTTACGTCAAAATGCAGATGCCAGAAGCGGTAATCTTTAGAGATGAAGATCATCTCTCCGCAGCCCAGCATCACCTGCTAGCCACAGTGGGTACCTATGGTGTCATCGTTGAAGTCGGCCCAGTGCCACAATCAGTGATCCGTCAAGATGTGCTGGAACAAAGTGCCGAATTAACCCGCCATATTCTCGATTTCATCGAACACTGCAACTTAGGCACTTTGCCCACGCTGCCGCAACAGGTTGAAGGGTATCGTTATCTAGAAAGCATCAAGTTACCGGTTGACGCCAACGGGCAGCGTTTAGGTATGGTGCACAATCATGTGCAAGATAACGACTTCAAGCCGCTCCATCCGGGAGACCCCTTGTTTATGACCTTCGCCGGTGAAACCATCACCTATCAGGGCGCTGACACCGTCTATCCGGCATTTATCAATGAAGCGGCTTATTACGACAATAACCTCGCCATGTCATTGTTAGAAAAGGTCGTCATCGATGTTGAATAAGCCAGACTCATCACTGCGTGTAGTGATTGCCGATTACCGCGATCCGACGCAAGGCGAAGCACTGCTGCAACTTCTGAACGAATATGCGATGGATCCCATGGGTGGTGGCGCCCCCATCACTGCTCATACACGAGCAAATCTCCTCCACTCACTGGCCAACGAGCCACAAGCGGTGACATTTTTGGCTGAACTAGACGGCAAATATGTAGGGTTAGCAAACTGCTTTTTTGGCTTTTCTACTTTTGCTTGCGCCAAGTTGATAAATATCCACGATTTTGCCGTTTCACCAGGCTTGCGTGGCCAAGGCATCGGTCAAGCTTTAATGGCGGCAGTGGAAAATCATGCCAGAGAGCATGGCTGTTGCAAGGTCACACTCGAAGTGCTTGAAGGCAACAAGGTAGCGCAGCGCTTATACCAGCGCTGCGGCTTTGCTGGATACGCCCTAGACCCAGAGGCGGGTCAGGCAATGTTCTGGGATAAAAAGCTGAATTAACCGCTGAAAGCCTTCGCTCAAGCGTTCACATCGGCGGTAAAAACCTCTGCTTTTGCCGCCGCACTGCGCTGTTTTAACCGGGTTAAGTAGTACTCAAGATTATCGAAGCCTGCGAGCTGATCTCGCCGATCTAACAAACCAAGCAACTGCCCCACTACGATATCCGCGACAGTAAAGCTATGCCCTACCAGATAGTCTTGGCCGACTAACTCGGTATCCAACGCTTGCAGCAAACGCTTAAGCTTTACCACAGCTGTTCCCGCCTGGTTTTTCGTGACAAATACCTGGCTCACAGCCGCATCTAACGTGCTTAGTCCAAACATCAAATAGCTCATGCAGCGGCTGCGCCCCAACTTATCGTTAGGCAACAGTTCATGGGCTGGTGTATTCGCCAACAAGTGCAAGATAATGGCGCCAGACTCATGCAACACCAGCTCGTCATCTTCCCATACAGGTACCAGGGCAAACGGATTGCGTGCCACGAAGTGTGGTTGTTGATGTTCACCTTTGGCGTGATCCAGTACCACTTCATGATATGAAACGCCCAGTTCATACAACAGCCAACGTACACGGGCTGAGCGATCAAAACGAGCAAACGAGTAGAGAGTAGGCAGTGAGTCTGTTTGGGTCACAACTTGCACATCCGATGGCAATGACAGCCCTAAGCTAACCAAGCTTGATCATGACTGCAAGTGTTTGCCAACCATCAAAGCCGCAGATCACACGGATTGATTAATAAACCAGAGCAAACACAGCGCTCATCAATGGGCGGACGGCACCTGTTTTAACCGAAGCTCGACCAGCAAACCGTTATGGTCGGAACTCTCTGAGACATAAGATGCTGCCTGCTCAACCTCGAAGCCTCGAAGCCAAAGCTGATCAATAGCAAAACCAAATATCCGTGTACGTCGATCTGGCATGGGTCTCACCGCCCGCAACTGCAACGGTTTTAGGGTCTGCCCGATACGATCGATACGTTTCTGGCGCCAGCTATTGAAATCGCCAGCCACGATCACCGGGCCACTATGCTGCTTAACCAAGGCGGCAAGTAGATTTAGCTGCTGCTGATATGCCTCGAGCTCCCAAACAAAATTGATCCCATGTAGATTCACCACCAGCAGCGACTGGCCATCATGAAGTGGATAACGATTGGCTAGTAGTGATTTCGGTACGCCGATCCAAGGCTCTGCGGTGCGCATCCCGCAAACTGCGCTAGGGCTGACCACGGCACTGGTCATCACGCCAGCGGCTAACTGATTATAAGTAAAAGCCTGTAACAGAAATGACGGCCTTTCGCCAAGGATGGGAGCCAGTTCAGCTCGTGCAACAACCTCCTGAAGTAGCAACAGGTCGCGTTGTGCGGTTAGTTCGGCCAACTCCTGCTGCCAGCCGGGTTGCTCCAATTTATAGCTATTCCACACCGCAACGCGGAGCAGCGGGCCAAGGGTTTTGCGTGAGGTCTGCATTGGAGCGGCGGCTTGCAATAACTGCCGCTCCGGCAAGCCTTCGACGCAATCACTCAACGCCTGGTGCGGTCGGTCCGGCTGCCAGTAACTCAACGCCTCCGGCACCTCGATATTAGCCAAACCACTAAGCACCCAGAGGATCAAAGTACTAATAATGGCTTGCAACGCACTCACTACTGAGCGCCCTGCAGGGAGATATAGGCAGCCACCTGTTGTTCCAGCTGCTGTAAGGTAACCGCACCATTGGCAAGCAAAGCGTCATGGAATGTACGAATATCAAAACGCTCACCCAATGTCAGTTCAGCCTCTTTACGCAGCCGCTTTATCGTTAACTCACCAATTTTGTATGAGAGTGCTTGCGCCGGCCAAGAGATATAGCGATCCACTTCAGTACGGATATTGTGCTTGGATAAGGCGGTATTCACTTCCATATATTCAATCGCCTGATCACGACTCCAACCCATGGCATGGATCCCGGTATCAACGACTAAACGGCAGGCGCGCCACGCCTCGTAGCTAAGACGGCCAAAACGCGTATAAGGATCCTGATAAAATCCCATCTCTTGCCCTAACCATTCAGAGTATAAACCCCACCCTTCACCAAAGGCTGAGAGGTACAGATGACGTCTGAATTCAGGCACCTGCTCCATCTCCAGAGCCAGAGCGTTTTGCAGATGATGGCCTGGCACCGCTTCATGCAGGGTGAGAGCCTCTAATACATAGAGCGGGCGCTTGTCTAAAGCATGGGTGTTAACCCAATAGTAACCGGGGCGATCATCACCGCTGGGACCAACATAACGACCCGTAGTGTATTTAGGCGCAATATTCGCAGGTACCGGCTCTACACCATAGGTGCGACGCGGTAGGGTATTAAAAAACGCAGGCAACGCCGCGTCGGCCTTTTTTGCCAACCAAGCGGCATAATGCAGCAACTGTTCCGGGGTTTTGGCGTAGAACTGCGGATCAGTGCGGAGAAACTCGATGAACTCAGCCAGCGAGCCAGAAAAGTTGGCATCCCGCATCACCTCACCCATTTCACTGCGAATACGCGCCATCTCCTGCAAGCCCAACTGGTGTATCTCTCCCGCCCCCATATTCGTGGTGGTGTAATAGCCGATACGATTGGCGTAGTACTGATCGCCATTTTCCAGTGCGCTCACGGCTAAGGTGTCACGCGTCGCGGGCTGATACTCTTGCATAAAAAACGTCAAATAGTCACGATAGGCAGGCATGACTGCCGTTTTAACCAACTGTCTTGCCCGCAGTTTAAGAGCCGTAAGTTGTTCGACAGGAAGATCAAGATCCAAAGTTTTCAGGGGTTGGTAGAAGTCACTCTCTACCGGATCATCAACAATAAATGCAGAAATAGTGGTTTCATATCCGGTCAGCACCGCCTTTGGCACTGTGCGCCCAGTCGCTATCCCTTTGCGCATCCAATCAATATTCTGCTGAAAATAACGGGGGATCTCAGCCAGTCGAGCCAAATAGTCCTCAACCTCCTGCACGCTGTCCATTGTGGTCATAGAGGGAAGGTGAGCAATGCCCGCATGAAAGCCATACTCTGAGGTCAACGGCATCATCTGTGCGTTGAAACGTAGCTCATCGATCTCGTTCTTGATGGCATACTGCATCAACCGCAGGTTAATTCTATCCTCGGATTGCAGTTCCGCCGACTCAGCCAGTAAATTGAACTGCTCATAATAGTCGGTCAACTTAGTACGGTGCGCAGCCAAAGCTTGCGGGGAAAGATCGGGGAGACGATCGGCACCAAGAGCACTACCGGAATAGCTTGCTAGCAGGGGATCTTGTTCAAGTCGGTACTGCCACACCTGCGCCAATAACTGCTGCAACTCCTGCTGCTCTGGTGCAGGCGCATCGCCAGTGTCACTGCAACCGGCAAACCACAATGCACACAATATAATTAAAAAACGCATCACTTTGGCTCTCTTTCTCAACTAAAAACGACGTTTCCGCCCTGTTTATTGCCCATGACTATACCGTAACAACACCTTTGTTACTCCCCGCCACGGCGATCAACCTTTAGCGGATTGCGCGAAATCAACACCATTGAGTAACGACACCGCCATACTGTTTGCTATTGCAGATATGGAATACCGATATGACCTCAATACATGGCCACAAAGTGCTGGAACTGATCTTGTCGAGCGCCCCCAATCAGTCCCTCACTGAGCTGAGACAATTAGTGATTAATAACTTCGGCGCTGACGCCATCTATCACACCTGCTCTGAGTCCGATATGGATCTGGATAGCTTGCTAGCCTTCTTTGTTGCACGAGGCAAAGTGGCAGGTGACGACGGCGCGCTAAATGTCGATGAAACCAAGATCTGCCAACACCACTAACACCAGTCCTGCTAACTTTACAAACAGCTCGATCTCCGCTTGTCATACAGGCGGGTAAGCTGGCTCGCCTGTGATATACTGAACCTCCTACAAGCTCCTGCTTTTTAATCGTTTTTAGAGGCTTCCTTCGATGGATACGCTGTCGGCAGCGGTGACGCTGTTTCTAATCATGGATCCTTTGGGCAATCTGCCCATTTTTCTCTCGGTATTGAAGAATATCGAGCCTAAACGCCGACGCGTGGTGCTGATACGCGAGCTGGTGATCTCTCTGGTGATCATGATGCTATTTCTGTTTGCTGGCAGTAGCATTCTTGATTTTCTGCAATTGACCCAAGAGTCGGTGAGTATTGCCGGCGGTATCATTCTGTTTCTTATTGCGTTGAAAATGATCTTTCCGCAGCCTGGAGGCGTAACGGGATTAGCTGTTGGCGAAGAGCCGTTTATCGTTCCGTTAGCTATTCCCTTAATCGCTGGCCCATCGATATTGGCAGCCTTACTGCTATTGGCGCATCAAGATCCCAGTCGCATGGTCGATTGGTCGCTGGCACTGGTCGGAGCCTGGACAGTCAGTTCTTTGATTCTACTGTTTTCCGGCCTGTTCCATCGTATGCTTGGCGAACGCGGCCTCACAGCAATGGAACGACTAATGGGGATGTTATTGGTAATGATTTCGGTGCAGATGTTCCTGGATGGCATCTTTGCCTACTTCGCCCACATGGATGCAGCAGGATGAGTGCATTAATGCGCCTATACCAAGCAGCAAATGCACTGGAGGCAAATTTGCTGAAGGGGATGTTACAAGCCGAAGGCTTCGACATTCAGCTCAGAGGCGAAAACCTCGCCGGGGCAGCGGGCGAACTGCCACTGTCGGTACAACAGGTCGATCTGTTCATCGTAGAAAAAGATTACCAAGATGCTCTGCGCTTGCTTAGTCGCTACGAGGGCAACGGCAAGACCGAATGGTTCTGCCACCAATGCGGTGAGAAAAATGGTAGCAATTTTGAACTCTGCTGGCAGTGTGGCCAGCCGAAATCGGAGTAATTCATGGCGAGTACAGCACAACTAAACCAACAACTACGTGAGCTGACACCATGGCAACAGCTGGCTTTCTCAGCTTGTCTGAGTGAACGCATGCTACCTAACTACCTATTATTCAGTCATGCGGTTGAATGGGGAGATGGCAACATCCTCAGGAACAGTATGAATGCGGTATGGGATGCCCTACGCAGCAAAACCACCCAGTTTAATCACGAACGGTGGCAAGAAAAATTAGCTGACCAGATCCCCGATCCTCAGCAATTCGACATGTATGGTGTTTGGCCCGCACTCGACGCCACTACCGCACTGGACACGCTATTTTGCCAATTTGCCGAGCCCAGTAGTCCGGCAGTGGTGGAGATCAGCCGTCTCAGTCGCCACACCGTAAAACAATACATTCAGCTCAGCGAAGGCGAAGAGGTTGATCTGAAAAACCACCCTTTGATGCAGTTTGAGTTTGAATATCAAGGTGAATTGGCTGAGTGGTTAAGCGACAGAGCGCCGACACAAAAAACTATCGCCGCCTTGCGGGAAGCATTTCTCACCCCGCTGGAGTCCAACTTGGGCTTGAGCCAGGAGGAATGAAACATTTCGTTGCAATTATTGCCCATAGCAAGATTGCCAGTCACTAGGTCAGATCTTCAAACTGCTGGCTGTTTTACATATTAGTAACCCAGCAACCAGCAATGGAGTAGGTATGAAACGGGTTTTATTTATTTTTATCATCGTTGCCACCATCGGCTCTGCCGTTGGTTATCGCTGGTGGTCACTCAATATGGCACCCGTGGCAGCGAAGAAGGCCAGAGGAGCCGTTGCCGTTGTCGTGGCACCAGTCAAGTCCGTGCTTTTAGAAGACAAAGTTGAAGCGCTAGCCACGGCAAAAGCGAATGAGTCTGTCGTCATTACCGCCAACGAGACCGAAAACATTGCTGCGATCTACTTTGAAGATGGGGATCAGGTCAAAAAAGGCCAGCTATTAGTTAAGCTCCGTGATGCCGAGCAGGTCGCCAACCTGCAGCTCGCTGAAGTCGCGCTGGCAGAACAGGAACGTGAATATCGGCGGATTGCAGACTTAGTAAAAAACCGCACTATTGCCGGTTCCGAACTGGACCGTATTCAGAGCTTGATTGATGCCGCCAAAGCCCGCATCGCCGCCGAACAGGCCAAGATCGATGACCGCCAGATCCGCGCACCATTTGCAGGCCAACTCGGCTTCAGACTGGTCAGTAAAGGTGGCCTAATTACGCCGGGAACCGTGATCACAACCTTGGATGATCTCGCCACCATCAAACTAGACTTTACCGTTCCGGAACGGTTTATGACATCGCTGACCAAAGGCTCGATTGTGCGCGCCTACTCAGATGCTTATCCCGACCAGGTGTTTGATGCCCACGTAGATACGATCAATCCGCGGGTGAACCCGATCACCCGTGCTATCACAGTTCGTGCACAGTTAAAGAACCAAGACTTGCAACTGAAGCCCGGCATGCTGCTCAAACTTGAGTTGATCCATGACCAAAGGCAATCACTGGTGATCCCTGAAGCTGCCATCATCGCATTAAAAGATAAGCATTTCGTATTTGTGGTGGACGCAGAGAACAAGGTCAGTCAGAAACAGATTGAAGTAGGTCTACGTAAGCCTGGAATCATTGAAGTTGTTGCAGGGCTTAGCATTGACGAGCAAGTAATAACCCAAGGCGTATTAAAGGTACGCAGCGGCGCCACTGTCACCATCCAGGAAGAGACATGGCGTGAAGGAGGCGGGGCATGATCCTCACCGATCTGTCAGTCAAACGGCCGGTCTTTGCTTCGGTTATCAGCCTGCTACTCATCGCCTTTGGCTTGGTCGCCTTTGACAAGCTGCCATTGCGTGAATACCCCAACATTGACGCCCCTGTGGTGTCAGTCGAAACCCGATATAGGGGCGCTTCAGCGGTAGTGGTTGAACGCCGTATCACCAAGCTGATTGAAGATAGGATCAGTGGTGTGGAGGGGATCAGAAATATCAGCTCCGAAAGTAAAGACGGACGCTCCTCTATCACCATTGAATTCACTGTCGAACGCGACATCGACGCCGCAGCCAATGACATTCGAGAGCGCGTTAGCCGGGTTTTGAACAACTTACCTGACGAAGCCGATCCGCCAGAAATTAGTAAGGCCGGCGCGGGGGATGACACCATCATGTGGCTTAACCTTGTGTCCGACCGAATGGATCTGTTGGAGCTCAGTGACTATGCCCAACGTTACTTAGTCGACCGCTTCAGCACCATTGATGGCGTTGCCCGCATCCGCGTTGGTGGTGGCCGTGACTACTCTATGCGCATCTGGTTGGATCGCTCAGCGCTGGCTGCCCGAGGCCTGACAGTGAACGACGTTGAAGATGCGCTGCGCTCACAGAACGTCGAACTACCTGCCGGTAGTGTCGAATCGGTGGATCGCCAGTTCACCGTGCGTGTGCAGCGCGCCTTTAATACCGCAGAACAGTTTCAGGATCTGGTACTGACTCAAGGTGACGACGGTTATCTCGTGCGTTTAAGTGATGTTGCCAAGGTCGAACTGGCCGCTTCCGAGGAGCGGCTATCATTCCGTGGCAACGGCGTACCCATGGTGGGTATCGGGATCACCAAACAATCCACTGCCAATACCCTGTCGGTAGCACGTGCGGCGCGCGCGATGGCTATCGAAGTAGACCGCACCCTGCCGGAGGGGATGGAGCTGATCAACAGTTACGACAGCTCAGTCTTTATCGAGCAGTCAGTGAAAGAGGTTTATCAAACCCTATTTATCGCCATTACGCTGGTCGTGATCGTTATCTATCTGTTTCTCGGCAGCGCGCGTGCCATGCTGATCCCGGCGCTGACGGTGCCGGTGTCATTGATGGGCACCTTTATCGTGCTTTATCTGCTCGGTTACACCATTAATATGTTGACCTTGTTAGCCTTGATCCTCGCCATTGGTATGGTGGTAGATGATGCCATCGTGATGCTGGAAAACATCCATCGTCGAATAGAACTAGGGGAATCCCCTTTAGTTGCAGCATTTCTCGGGGCACGCCAGGTCTCTTTTGCGGTCATTGCCACCACGCTAGTATTGATCTCGGTATTCATGCCTATCACCTTCCTCGAAGGCGATCTCGGCAAGCTATTTACCGAGTTCGCTGTCACCATGAGTGCAGCCGTGGCATTTTCCAGCTTAGTGGCGCTCAGCCTTTCACCGATGATGTGTTCAAAATTGCTTGTGCCGCACGAGCAGCCTGGCTGGTTAACTCGCCAGGTAGACAGAGCACTGAATAAGTTTCGTGATAACTACATCAGCGCGCTGCGCACCTCGATCCATAAACCAAGCCTGACCCTGGTATTGATTCTCGCTGCGCTGATCAGCTGTGCCTGGCTGCTTAAACAGGTACCAGGGGAGTTCACTCCAAAAGAAGATCGCGGCGCTTTTTTCATTGTTGTTAGCGCACCAGAAGGCGCAACGTTTGATTACAGCCAGAGCTACATGGACGAAGTAGAACGGCGCCTGATGCCGTTAGTAGAACGCGGCTCAGTGAAACGACTGCTGATCCGCACACCACGGGCATGGGGGCAAACCCAAGATTTTTCTGGTGGCTTTGCCATTATCGTATTGGAAGATTGGGCCAACAGGGAAAGCGCCTGGCAGCTGATGGGGGAAGCCCGAAGCAAGTTAGGTGATCTTGCTGGAATCCGCGCCTTTCCAGTCATGCGCCAAGCACTGGGTGGCGGTACCGGTAAACCGGTACAGTTTGTGATTGGCGGTAGCGACTATGATGAACTGGCTCGCTGGCGTGATCTGCTCATCAACGAAGCAAAAAACAACCCCGGCTTAATCGGTATCGACCACGATTACAAAGAGACCAAGCCACAGCTGCAGGTACGCATAGATACCGAACGCGCAGGTGATTTAGGCGTATCAGTGGAAACCATAGGTCGTACATTGGAAACCATGTTGGGTAGCCGTATCGCCACCACCTTCCAACATCGTGGGGAAGAGTATGATGTGATCCTCGAAGGTAACCGTGAAGATCAAAGCGCGCCAACGGATATGACCAATATCTATGTGCGCAGTGATTACAGCAAAGAGCTGATCCCGCTATCTAGTTTGGTCAATATTGAAGAGTTTGCTGACGCTGGCAACCTGAATCGCTACAACCGTATGCGCTCAATCACTATTGAAGCCAATCTGGCAGACGGCTACACCTTAGGCGAAGCACTGAGCTATCTGGATGAGCTGGCTTATCGGGTGCTGCCCGGTGATGCGGTGATCAGCTACAAAGGCCTATCCCAGGATTATCAAGAATCAGGAGCCTCGATCTACTTTGTGTTTATGCTGGCACTGATTGTCGTCTTTCTGGTGTTGGCAGCACAGTTCGAAAGCTATATTCACCCCATTGTCATTATGTTGACCGTGCCTTTAGCCATGATGGGCGCCTTGATTGGTCTCTATCTATTTGGCCAGTCGCTCAATATCTATAGCCAGATAGGTATCATCATGCTGGTGGGGCTGGCCGCGAAGAACGGCATCCTGATCGTTGAGTTTGCTAATCAGCTACGTGATCAAGGAATGAATTTTGATGAGGCCTTGCTGCAAGCATCCGGCCAGCGCCTGCGTCCCATTCTAATGACCGGGGTAACCACCGCCTTTGGTGCACTGCCATTGGTGTTGTCATCCGGTGCCGGTAGCGAAACCCGCTTTGTTATTGGTGTAGTGGTACTCGCTGGCATTTTGATCGCCACACTGTTTACCCTGCTCATTGTGCCTGTGATGTATGCACTATTGGCCCAACACACTAGCTCACCAGATGCGATCAGCCACCGCCTGGAACAAGAGTTAAACAAACCCTAACTCATGCCTGTCGACAAGAAGGCGGCTCCAGCTTTGCTAAGCCGCCTTTTATTTGTCACCCTCTCCCCCAACCAAGATTGTCACAATTATTTCACAAAACCAGAATAAGATTTTCCTTATAAAACATCATGTTATTTACTTTTGCATAACATTTGCATAATAATGCGGGACATTTTGTGACCAGTCGTTCAGCCGGGCAGTCGGATGACTCACACAAGAGATGCTCGCCCGGCCGTTTGACAATGGATTAACAGAAGTCTGGACACATAACCCAGTCACTTAACCATTGTAAAGGCAGTAAAAATGACGCAGCACAGTTCCAACAGCAAAAAGCGTTCACTACGTAATATGCTGTTTATATCAGCCACTTTTGTTTTCTCCGCATTTAGCACATATGCGGTGTACCAAAATCATCAAGCGGTCGACGTTACCGCCCCCACCAGTCAAGTACTGATCCAGGGGAAAGACACTGAACAACTCGCCAAACTGGTGACTGATCTTGGCGGCAAAGTCACTCACCAGTTGGATGTGATCAATGCAGTGGGTGCGGAACTGACGCAGCAACAGATAAACGCCCTGAGCCAATCCAGTCTGGTAAGACGGATCCAGGCCAATGGCGTTGCAACACTGGACTCGGTAACGGGTTGTGGTGTCACAGGCGACCATATCCTGAAAATTGAGCAAGACCATATCAGCTGGTCATTGTTCAATATGGGAAGCGAGCCAATTACGCTGTCGCAAATCGATTTCAATTGGCCGGAAAGCTATGGGCAACTGACCAGTATCACTTTTGGTGACCTGTTATATGAGGAGCTGGATGAAGCCGAGATGCCAAGTGGCAGTTTATTGCAAACCTCAGAGCAGATGTTGTCAACCGCACTGGCGCGTCAAATCCCTAGCGATGGTCAAGTCAACCTGCAACTCAATTTCGTCAATAACGAACCGCTATACAACATCGCTGAGCAATCCGACTTCCAGCTGATAGCTGGGTTTGCAGAAGGTTGCGAAACCAAATTAGTTACCGGCTATGACGGCTTAGATAACAGTGTCGAAAACAGCTATTACACTCATCCTATTGATGCCGACCAAGTCCATTCCGAAGGCAATACAGGTGCCGGAGTCACTGTTGCCGTTATCGATTCGGGAATTTGGTCAGCCAATAGCGGTTTGGGTCAAAACACCCAACTGGAAAGCCGTATTCTAGCCACTTATGATGCCATTCAGGATCTCGAAGGCAGCGCATTAGATGAGAATGGTCATGGCTCCCATATTGCTTCAATGATCGCCAGCAGCCTGGAAAGTACAGCCGAGGGTGCCTTTACCGGCGCGTACCATGGTGTGGCTCCCGATGCAGATTTGGTTATTGTTAAAGCGTTTGATGTCGAGGGCAAAGCCACTTATCTGGATGTTATTCGAGCGATTCAGTTCGTCATCGACCATAAAGATGAGCACAACATACGCGTGCTCAACCTATCATTCAGTGCTCCCCCCTCCTCTTACTATTGGGACGATCCAATCAACCAAGCGGTGATGCAGGCCTGGCAAGCCGGTATTTTCGTTGTGGCAGCGGCTGGTAACAACGGTCCAGAGGCGATGACCATAGGTGTGCCAGGTAACGTACCTTATGTGATGACGGTCGGCGCCGTCAGTGATAACTATACCCCCGATGATATCTCCGATGATTTTCTTGCTAGCTTCTCATCTGCAGGGCCGACCCATGAAGCGTTTGTGAAACCAGAAGCCGTAGCACCCGGTGGACATATGTTGGGGATCGTTGAACCAATCACAGCACTGTCACAACAATTCCCGCAATATCAGCTTGGCAATCATTTGATGGTATCGGGCTCATCACAAGCCGCCGGCGTAACATCGGGCATTGCCGCACTTTTACTAAGTGCCGATCCCACATTAACGCCAGATACCGTAAAATGCCGGCTGATTGCGACATCGGCTTTTGCTGTAGATGACAATGGCGAACCGATTTATAGCGTGTTTCAGCAAGGTGCTGGTTACCTAAATGCCAAAAATGCGATTGAAAGCGAAGCGCAAGATTGCGCGAATCAAGGTTTGAATATAACTGCAGATATAGCTGATACCGAGCACTTTCAAGGCCCAGCTTTTCAAGACGAGCAAGGCCGGTTTGGCATAAACGGTTCAGACTTGCCACTTTGGCAAGCAACAAACCAATGGCAAGTAACAAACCAGTGGCAGGTAACAAACCAGTGGCAGGTAACAAACCAGTGGCAGGTAACAAACCAATGGCAAGTAACAAACCAGTGGCAGGTAACAAACCAGTGGCAGGTAACAAACCAGTGGCAGGTTGGTAATCTATATCAAGCCAGTATAGATGATAGTCACCGTTCCTATGTTGTTAGCTCAAATTGGGTACCACATCAATAACAACCTAAGAGAAAAATAAAAATGAGATTGTTGAATAACGAAAAATATTATGTTGGACGATTTTTTCAATACCTCATTTTCATACTGCTTTGTTTAACAAACAAAGCAGTATTATCCAATTCACCAGAAAGCTATCAATTTTCACTAGCTGAGCTCAATGATAAAGTATTTCAAAGAACAATAAAAAAACTATTGGAAGATAGAAAAGGATTTATTTGGCTCGCCACCCAGAATGGCTTGATAAGATTAAACGGGAATGAAGCAAAGACCTTTACAAACATCAAAGAAGATGGCACTTCAATCTCTGCAAATAATGTTATTGATATAATACAAGAAACGGAAAGCGAAAATATTTGGGCAGCTACTTTTGCTGACGGATTAAATCTAATAAACGAAGATGGAAAAACATTCTCTAGATATCCTCTACCTCAATATAGTAAATCACGATATTTATGGAGAACATTCCTTGATAGCTCAGGAAAAATATGGCTGGGTCTTGATGGCGGAGGACTTAGTTGTTTCAGCACATTAGAAAGAATATACACTGATTGCGGTTCAATAGCATTACAGCAACTCGTATCAGAAAACACCCTACTCTCTATTACTGAAGATCACGAAGGAAATATATGGCTAGGAACAGATGGCAATGGACTAGTAAGATATTCACCAAACAGTGGTCATATTAAACACTTTCCTCTCTTAGGAAAAATCAACGGAATAGATACACCAATAAAAGTAACCGCACTATTAGAAGATAAGAATGGAATAATTTGGATCGGAAGCGAAAACCATCAAATTTATACTCTAGCTCAAGATGGTAAATTTAAATTAGTCAATACAAGTCGACTTAGCTCAGACGGGTTGATACGCGTATTGTTTGAAGATCTTAATGGGACTGTTTGGATTGGAACGGAACGAGGATTAGCTGTCTATGATGAAGAAATCGACGCAATAGCGCCATATCCTACTCAAAATAACAGTTTATCTGGAAACATGATCTTAAATATATATCAAGATCATACAGGGATTATGTGGGTAGGTACTTTTTCTGGTGTTTATGTTGGCGTTAAAAACAACTTTGAAACTACAGATACTAATAGAGGTCTATCTAATAATATCGTATTTAGTTTTGCAGAAACAAATAATGACATTTGGATTGGGACATATGATGGACTAGCTCGACATCCAAAAGGAGAAAAATATCCTAAGCCGTATGATTTTATTAGCCCAAATAAAGAAAACACATTAAGAATCATGTGTCTTAAAGGACAAGGTGATGTTCTATGGCTCGGGACACGCTCTAAAGGACTAGAAAAAATAGACCTATTATCAGGAAAGGTTAAACAGTTTGAAAATTCACCATCAGACGATAATTCAATAAGTAGTAATGCCATCACTAGAATTTTCATAGACAGTAATGAAAAAATTTGGATTGGTACATTCGGTGGTGGTCTAAATGCCCTCAATGAAGATGGTCTTACCTTTCAACGTTTCCAGCATGACGAGCTAGAAGACCAGTCTTTAAATAGCAACAAGGTATTAGAGATATACGAAGATAGCAGTGGCGAACTGTGGATAGGCACTGATAGCGGATTAAATAGGTACAACCCTGAAACTAAAGATTTCACTCGGTTTTTAATTGAGAGCTCATCGAATAGCTCTAGAGGATTCGTTACAGAGATAGTCGAAGACAATGATGCCAACCTGTGGATTGTTTTCGAAAACTCAATATTAGTTTGGCCTCCAGAATCAAGAAAACTAGGAATAGATGGCTACAAGGAAATAAGTTCCAATTTGGATTTAAATGGTTATAAATTTTATTCTGCAGTTTTTGATGACTCGCATCAACTTTGGCTAAGCAGTAATAAAGGATTAACACAAATAGATCCTTTTACTTTACATAGGAATAATTTCAGTCGTTCTCATGGTTTACAGGATAATGATTTTAACTTTGGTGCAGGATTTAAAACCTCGAATGGCGAACTCATGTTCGGTGGAAACAAAGGATATAATAGATTCCATCCAACTCAGTTGACAGCACAAAAACGAGCGCCAGGGATTGTTTTAACCAATGTTTACAGACTGAATCGTAAACAAGAGTTCAACGTCGCTACTCACAACTTAAAAAATATTACATTTAACTATATGGATTATCTGCTCTCTTTCGAATTCTCTGCGTTAGAGTTTGCGAGCCCCAAAAGAGTAACATATCGATATAGATTAGAACCATTTGACAATGACTGGGTAGAGATCGGCGATCAGAATCGAGCGACATTCACCAACCTAGCTCCAGGCCATTATTCTTTAATCGTTCAAGCCGCTCTTTCCCCTAACGTCTGGGACGGCCCCCCCATGACCCTAGACATCACCATCACACCTCCACCATGGCGAACCTGGTGGGCATATACCTTATATGCCTTGATGCTTGGTTTTATAGTGTGGCATTTCTGGCAGAAGCAACGGGCGAAAACACGCCTCGCTTATGAGCAAAAACAAGCGCTAGAGAGGGAAGTTGCCGCTCGCACCGACGATTTGGTGCAACTCAACCAGCAGCTGGGGCATACCGTTGAAGAGTTAAATGACGCTAAAGAAAGAGCAGAAGAAGCCAATCAATCAAAAACCGCATTCTTAGCCAACATTAGTCATGAGATCCGCACACCGATGAATAGTGTGTTGGGGATGACAGAGCTGTTATTGCGGTCCCCCCTTAGCGAACAGCAGCGACGTTTCGCGATCACCACCCATAGATCCGGCGAGATGCTATTGGGGTTAATTAACAACCTGCTCGATTACTCAAAAATTGAGGCGGGTAAAGTTGAACTTGAACAATTGCAGTTTGATATTAAACAGCTGGTCTCTGAGACCTGCTACCTGTTTGCGGATCAGGCACAACGTAAAGGGCTTGAGATTAACTATATTGTCGACCACCGCTTACCTGAGCTAGTCATTGGCGATGCCAACCGATTACGCCAGATCCTTGCCAACTTAGTCAGCAACGCAGTGAAGTTTACTCAGGAGGGGGAAGTCGACGTCGTGCTCACTCAGGAGCTCGAAGGGATACGCATCAGCGTTAAAGACAGTGGCATCGGTATGACGTCTGAAGCACTAGATCACGTTTTTGACGCATTTTCTCAGGCCGATGTCTCTACCACCCGCCGCTTTGGGGGCACAGGTTTGGGTCTGTCGATCTGTAAGCAGCTGGTGGAATTGATGAAAGGTGAGCTGTTTGTCGAGTCAACACCAGATCAAGGCAGCTGCTTTAGCATCTTAATGCCCCTGGTTAACGTCAATAACGGACCAACCTCAGGTAACTATTTAGCCATCAGAGGTGACGTCCGTACCGCGCTGTGTTCACCCGGTGTCGAGGCGATGGTCAGTAGCCAGTTAGCACTACTCGGCATCCACGCTCGCCCAGTAGGTGAAACGCCGCTGCTCGCCGCTCTGCTCGAACCGGGCAGTGAAAACTGTGTCATTGCTGATATTCAGCTGCTAAGGCGGGAAGAGATCCAGATGCTCTCTAGCCTACCGACGCAAACACAGCGCCGCTTAATCTTACTCACGCCAATCGCTACCGAACAGCTGAGTGATGAACTGAGGCACTGCCAACGTCTGACTAAACCAATTGACGGTCGCACACTGCATATCGCCTTAAGTATCGCGACCAATCAACCTATCCCCGGCCAGCAGGGAATGACCAGCTTCCGAGACAACAGCGATGTAATGAATCGCTTTAACGCATCGATCATGGTCGCGGAAGACACGTTCGCCAATCAGGAAGTGCTGCGCGCAATGCTTGAAATGATGGGCTGCCAGGTGTTCATTGCTGCCGACGGCAGAGAAGCGGTCAGCACGTTCAAACAACACCCCGTCGATCTGGTACTGATGGATTGGCAGATGCCCCGACTGAATGGATATGAAGCAGCAAAGCAGATCCGGCAATTCGAAGTTGAAACCAACAAGCCTGCAACCCCCATTCTGGTAGTGACCGCGGGGATGATGGACACCGAACGCCAGCGCTGTTTGCAGGGTGGCATGAATGGCTATCTGACTAAGCCACTCACACTGCGCCAGCTCTATGATGCACTAGAAGAGTTTTTGCCTGCGGAATTACATAGCCACGAACAGATAATGTCTGCCGCACCCGCTGGTGCAGTACAGCAAAATGACAGTGACGACGTTGTTGATATGGCAGCGATTAATAATATCCGTCAGATCCAGCAGGAAACAGGTAGCGATATCCTCAACCGTGTCTTTAGTGCCTTTAAAGAAGAGGTTGCCAACAAGCTGAGCGAATTAAAACAAGCACTGAATAACCGTGACCGCCAACAGATAGCGGCTTGTGCCCATGCCATCAAATCGCTCAGCTCCAATGTTGGCGCTAAACGCCTAAAACAGCTCAGTCATCAAATAGAGCTGACAGCCCGTGACGGGGATCTAGCCTCCTGTAAAGCGTTACTGGTAGGATTAGAGGAATGTTATCTTCAAGCTATCGATGCTCTCAGTGACGTAATTAGGACGCCTTAAATGCATGCTGTACCCGCACCACTAACAGAGAAACCCGTTGTACTGGTGTGCGACGATGACATCACCATTCGTTTGATGATGCGGGAAACGCTGGAACGTGAAGTTATCACAGTCATTGAGGCGGCCGATGGCAAACAAGCCCTGGAGATGTATAAACAGCACTCCCCTGATCTGGTGCTGCTAGACGTTAGCATGCCTCATTTTTCCGGCTATGAGGTCTGTGAAGTTATCCGTCAATCACCGTTGGGCGCTGATGTACCAGTGGTGATGGTGACCTCTTCAGATGATCTCAGCTCAATCAATCGCGCCTATGAAAGTGGTGCAACCGATTTCTTGGCCAAGCCGATTACCTGGCAGATCCTTGGCCAGCGGGTGCGTTATATGCTGCGCGCCAGTCGCGCCTTCCGCGATCTAAAACGCAATGAGGAACGACTAAAGCGTAACGAAGAGCACCTCAAACAGAACGAAGAGCGCCTGCGAGTATTGGCTTACTTCGATAACTTGACTGGCCTACCGAACCGCCAGATGTTCAACGAAGATTTGCAGCGTAGTATTGCGCAAGCCAAGCGTGAAGGATTGAAGGCCGCACTGCTATTTATCGATCTCGACCAGTTCAAACGCTTTAACGATACCCTAGGTCACGCCTTCGGCGATAAACTGCTGAATCGCGTCGCTGAACAACTAAAAACCCGCCTACGTCCCGGTGATCTGCTGACGCGCGGCGTAGATAGATTAGAAGATATGTCGCTGGCGCGCCTTGGTGGCGATGAATTCACTATCTGCTTGACGCAAGTGGCACAAAACGAAGATGTCGCTCGCGTCGCCAGCCGCGTGATTGAAAGTATCTCTCAGCCGATGGTGGTGGACAGCTATGAGGTGGTAGTAACCCCCAGTATCGGCATCGCTATCTACCCCGATGATGGCGACGAAATCGACTCGCTGCTAAAAAATGCTGACACGGCAATGTATAACGCCAAAGCCAAAGGGCGAGGTCGATTCCAGTTCTATAGCGGTGAAATGAACGCCAGAGCATTGCAGCGGTTGCGGATGGAAAACGAGTTACGCAAAGCTATCGACAACAATGAACTCAGAGTCGCTTACCAGCCGAAAGTAGATGTGCAACAGCGGAAATTTATCGGCGTCGAAGCGCTGGTGCGTTGGGATCACCCGAAACACGGTATCGTCTCCCCGGCCGAATTCATCCCGCTGGCAGAAGAATCTGGACTGATTGTCGATATTGATAATTGGGTATTACACAAAGCCTGCCACCAAGCCAGCGAATGGTTAAACATGGGGATCACCTGCCCCGTCGCGGTTAACGTCTCAGCGCTTAACTTCAAGAAAACCAATCTGGTAGAACGGATAAAAACAGCATTAAGGGAAGCGGACCTACCCGCATCTTTGCTCGAGCTAGAGATGACAGAAAGCATTGTCATGAGCGATATCGAGCTCAATACTGAACGCCTAACCCAACTCAAGGAGATGGGCACGTCTATCTCTATTGACGACTTCGGCACGGGTTACTCATCGCTAAGCTACTTGCGTCGCTTACCGATCGATCAGGTAAAAATCGACCGCTCTTTCGTCAACGAAATTGATTGCAACAACGAAGATATGGCGATCGTAAAAGCAATTATCGCCATGTCCACCACGCTGAAAATGGAAGTGATCGCGGAGGGGGTTGAAACCACCACCCAAACTGAAAAATTGAGTAAGGCTGGCTGTCACCGCCTGCAGGGCTTCTTTTACGCCAAACCGATGCCCGCCAAGTTTGCCACAGAAACTCTACTGGCTGGGTTTGACGCGCTGCCAGCAGCGAAAAAACTGGCAACGGCAACTAGTAACTAGTGTTTTAAATAAGTCAGTGAGTTATTTAGGCTCTCACTGACTTAATCAAAAGAAGCCTTAACTGGCTTATCTGCAGACAATTGGTTCCAGCGACGCCACAAAGCAAACACGCCAAACAGCATAATATCGACGATTGCAGCACCGCTAAGTTTTAACTGGCTCCCTAAAATCCCCTTAAAAACGGCCAGTTGAATGAGGTGCATCATAATCACCAGACCCATGACCAGCTTCATCACCAGACACAGGTTTCCAGCAAAAGGTTGCCAGAAGTTACTGAAAAACACCGCCCAAACGCCCAACATGACGAGATAACCCAACGGCAGCATCACTTTATACATCAAACAGATCCTTCATCTTGATTCTGAAACAATCGATAGGCCACCTGGCCAGCGGTTTTCTCCCGGTACAAACGCCAGGCCTGCGGCAAAGGAGGAAGTACCAACTCCTGCTCAGTTTCGAGATAAACCATGCCATCTTTCGCCAGCCAACCATTTGTTTCAATCAGCGCAAAGAGATCATGCAGTAGCCCCTGACGAAATGGCGGATCGATAAAGATAATATCAAACGGCTGCGGTGGCTTTTGCGCCAGTAGCGTCAATGCATCAGCACATTTCACTTCACCGCTGGTGGCTTTTAATGTCGCTAAATTTTTTTCCAGTTGCAGCGCCACCGGCTTCGCTTTTTCAATCAACAAAGTATATTGAGCATGGCGCGACAAACTCTCAAATCCAAGTCCACCACTGCCGGCAAACAGATCCAAACAACGCGCATCTCTGACATCATGCATCAGCCAGTTAAACAGGGTTTCTTTCACCCTATCAGTAGTCGGTCGTAGCCCATCCCCCGATAGCACAGGTAAGCGACGGCCACGCCATTGACCACCAATAATCCGTATTTGCCCTGTGGGCGCACGATTTGCTTGTTTCGCCATCGCTGACCACCCTATATAAAGTTAAATTATGTTAATATCTCGGCGCATTTTAGTGCGAACACGGCGTAACGCCAGTGTAACGTGCAACCCGTCGCTAGATCCCGGCATTATCAGAGTAATTACTACGGTTTGAACATGGCAGAGAAGAAAAAAGGCTTTTTGTCCTGGTTTGGTAAAGAGAAAGCTAAAACAGAGACAGCAGATGCGGCTGCGGCTGCGGCCGAACAAGAGATAGCGGCCCCCGAACAAACCGAGGCGTCGGAGCCTGTCACCACCGAATTGGCAGACAAAGCTACAGCCGCAGAAGCTAGCGGAATAATTGCGGACGAAAGCGAAGCCACGCAGGCAGAAGCGTCGCCGGCTACGGAACCCGTTGTTGCCACTCCGCAACCTGAAGTGCAAGAAAAGCCGACCCGAGAAAGCTTTTTCAGCCGTTTAAAGCGCGGTTTAATGCGCACCCGCAGCCAGATAGGCAGCAGTTTTGCCAACCTGTTTCTCGGCAAAAAAATTGATGATGAGCTATTTGAAGAGCTGGAAACACAACTACTGTTAGCCGATGTTGGTGTCGATACCACAATGAAGATCATCGACTCACTGACCGATCAAGCGGATCGCAAACAGCTGAAAGATGGCGATGCGCTGCTTGGCTTACTGAAAGAAGAGATGGCCGGGCTACTGAACAAGGTTGATTCTCCACTGGATACGGACGCCAATGAGGGTCCGTTTGTGATCCTGATGATCGGCGTCAACGGCGTCGGCAAAACCACGACCATCGGCAAGCTGGCTAAGCAATACCAGGCACAAGGCAAAAAAGTGATGCTGGCTGCGGGTGACACCTTCCGCGCCGCCGCGGTCGAACAGCTTCAGGTATGGGGTGAACGGAACGAAATCCCTGTCGTTGCCCAACATACTGGAGCGGACTCAGCGTCGGTCCTGTTTGATGCACTGGAAGCCGCAAAAGCGCGTA
The DNA here is from genome assembly GCF_003336225.1 of Corallincola holothuriorum. NCBI lineage: Bacteria > Pseudomonadati > Pseudomonadota > Gammaproteobacteria > Alteromonadales > Psychromonadaceae > Corallincola > Corallincola holothuriorum. Next base: position 223,806 of record NZ_QPID01000003.1, on the reverse strand, counting down.
ACGTAGATATCCTAATTGCTGATACGGCCGGTCGTTTGCAAAACAAAGCGCACCTGATGGAGGAGCTGAAAAAAATTGTCCGCGTGATGAAGAAACTCGATCCGCAAGCTCCCCATGAAGTGATGCTCACCATCGATGCCGGTACCGGCCAAAACGCGATCAGCCAGGCGGAACTGTTCAATGAAGCCGTGGGACTAACCGGCATCACGCTCACCAAATTGGATGGTACAGCCAAAGGTGGCGTCATTTTTGCGGTGGCAGACAAGTTGGGGATCCCAATTCGTTACATAGGTATCGGCGAAGGGATTGAAGATCTGCGAACATTCAATGCTAATGAATTCGTTGACGCCCTGTTCAGCGACGAAGATTAATAACTGATAGCAGCCAGCAATGATCCGATTCGACCACGTTAATAAGCTCTACCCTGGCGGTCACCACGCCATAAAAGATGTTAGCTTTCATCTGCAGAAAGGGGAGATGGGCTTTTTAACCGGCCATTCAGGCGCAGGTAAAAGCACCCTGCTGAAACTGATCGCATTATTGGCGAAGCCGACCAATGGCCAGATCTTTATTAACGGCCACAGCTTGAGCCGAGTAAAGAAGCAACAGATCCCCTTGGTGCGCCGAGATATCGGCATCATTTTCCAAGATCACCGCTTACTTACTGATCGTAGTGTATTTGATAATGTCGCTTTACCTTTAGTGATCGCTGGTCACAGCCATAAAGAGATGAAACGCAAAGTCTCGGCTGCGCTTGATAAAGTTGGTCTGCTTAACAAAATCAATAACCTACCGTTACAGTTGTCCGGTGGTGAGCAACAGCGGGTCGGCATCGCCCGAGCGATTGTCAACAAACCGCCCATCCTGCTCGCCGATGAGCCGACCGGGAATTTGGACCCAGAACTCTCGGCCGAAATTCTTAAGTTATTTGAAGAGTTCAACCGCGTGGATGTTGCCGTACTTATCGCCACCCACGACCTCGGGCTTATCGCACGAATGAAATACCGTACGCTGACACTGCGCAACGGCCAACTGATTAATGATGGTCTGTTTCAAGATGATCGAGGACAGCTGCTATGAGTCTGCTATTTAAGGAGCGTGCCGATAGCAATAGCATGAAACCAAAGCTCTCCTTTGCAGAGCAGGTTCGTAGTTTCTTTATCAATCACTTACGCCAATCGATTGCCGCGCTGGGCGATTTATGGCGCACGCCCGTCGCTTCTCTCATGACCATGGCGGTACTGGGACTCAGCCTGTCACTGCCAGCGGCGCTGTATGTGTTGCAAAAAAACGCGGTGGCGGTAAGTAGCGCATGGCAAAACGCCGCCGAGATCAGCCTATTTTTGCGCCAAGATCTCTCACCAGAAGTGCAACGGGCATTTAGTCATCGTATCGGCCTGCATCCTGAAGTCGATAGCGTCACCCTGATATCGCCAGACGCGGGCTTAGAAGACTTTAAACTGCAATCAGGCTTTGGCGATGCGCTTGCTTATCTTGATCGTAATCCGCTGCCTGCTGTGGTTGTCGTCTTACCGACGCTGGCAAACCGTGGCCCTAATGAAGCCCGGGCGCTACTGCAAAAGCTCGAGTCTGCTCGGGAAGTGGATATGGGAAAAATGGATATTGACTGGTTAGAGCGGCTAGATGCCATTATCGCCTTAATCCAAGACTCCTTTGGTGCGCTAGCAACACTGCTATTGGTCTCCGTCGTACTGATTGTCGGTAACACCATTCGCCTCGCGATTATGGGCAGAAAGGAAGAGATTGAAGTGATGAAACTAGTTGGCGCAACCGACGGTTTCATTCAGCGCCCTTTCCTTTATACCGGTCTTTGGTACGGGATCGTCGGCGCGATGATCTCATGGATCGCGATATCACTGATCATCTGGTGGTTAGCCGACGCCATTCAATACCTATCGGGGCTTTACCAAAGTAGTTTTGAACTCACCGGTATCAGCCTACTCGAAGCACTGTTCCTGCTGCTGCTTTCGTCACTACTGGGGCTGTGTGGCGCTTACATATCTGTTAAACGTCACATTGCGCATATCGAACCTGCTTGAACATCGAATGAAACTTTCTTAGTGGTTGACGGGTCTTATCGAATGGATCAGAATTCGATCTCGTCTGGATCCTGGGCGTATAAGCTCACAGACATGAAGATTTGAGTAAGAGGTACACATGACAACATCAACTCAGTCAATGGCACTTACCGTACCGTCGGGCAATATTGAGTCCTACGTGCGTATGGTCAACGCCATTCCTATGCTGACCGCTGAGGAAGAGAAAAGCTTGGCTGAACGCCTGCAGCAAGACGGCGACCTCGCCGCTGCCCGCCAGTTGATTATGTCTCACTTGCGCTTTGTAGTGCATGTGGCGAAAGGTTATGCAGGTTATGGTCTACCGCAAGCAGATCTGATTCAGGAAGGCAGTATCGGGCTAATGAAGGCCGTTAAGCGTTTCGATCCCACCGTGGGTGTACGCTTGGTCTCGTTTGCTGTGCATTGGATCAAAGCAGAGATCCACGAGTACGTGCTGCGTAATTGGCGCATCGTTAAGATCGCGACCACCAAAGCGCAACGTAAGCTGTTCTTTAATCTGCGCAAGAATAAGAAACGTCTTGGTTGGTTCAATCAGGAAGAGGTGAGTACCGTCGCTGAAGAGCTAGGTGTGAGCCGCAAAGAAGTGATGGAGATGGAAGCCCGCATGAGCTCCCATGACCAAGCTTTTGAACTGAGTAACGACGATGACGAAAAGGGCACCAGCTTTAGCCCGGCGCTTTATCTAGAAGATAAAACGTCTGATTTCGCGGAAAGTGTCGAACAGGAAAACTGGGATGCTAACGCTGCGAGTCGTCTGAAATCAGCCATTGATACGCTGGATGAAAGAAGCCGCGATATCCTGCAAGCCCGTTGGCTTAGCGATGAAAAACAAACCCTGCAAGACCTAGCTGATAAATATCAAGTATCAGCAGAACGCGTCAGGCAGCTGGAAAAGAACGCGATGAAGAAGTTACGCCTAACCATGGCATAACTTGCGAACGGTCTCCTCCAACATAAAAAACCGACCTATTATGGTCGGTTTTTTTTATTTATCAGCCCAGCTCATGAAATATGCCAGCCTTTGTCACTTGGTGTCGCTGCCAATGCCGACATAAACCCTGCAATATCAGCATCCGCCCTGTCCCAATAGACAAAGAGTTTCTGCTGTTCAGCGACATGCTTAATTTGTTGCAGACAGTAATCGATGAGAAGACGGCCAACCCCACGACGACGGGTGACATCCCTCACTGTTAAACCGATTAATGATGCCGCTTGCAGATTGAACAAACCCGCGCCAATATAGCGGCCGTTAAATTTAGCCAGCACCCAATGCACGCCAGCTTCAGCCGCCTGCTCTTCAAGCTGCTCTAGCTGCTCGGGTGTAAACAGTTTCGCCAGATCAGTACGCATCCCCTGATCCAGCAACTCAGTCGTTAATGCCGTTAAACGCATAGGAAAAAATTCTCATTATGTCTTGGGTGGATTCTAGCAGCCAAACCGGGGAAGTCGACAGCCCCAACAACATCTCCTGTCGACTCGGTTGTGGAGCCTGTTGCATTGCCCCCTCTATTACCTCACCGATCCCAGGTATGCCCAGTGGAAAACCTGCAGGTGAGCGCTGTGTACAGTTAAACGAAGACAACCTATGCATGCTGTTTGGCCAACCACAACGGCCAGCACTATGTGACGCTTTTAAAGCCTGTGCCTCGGTATGTGGTGACAATGATGAAGCCGCCATGTTTAACCTGACGTTGCTGGAACAAGCCACCGCCAGCTAGCCCTCAACCGCAGTGAGAGATGTGTCAGGCGTTAAACATCGATGGCAGGATCCGGCAACGATTCACAACGCCAAACCATTGCTGTCAGCAGCACCGGTAATATCTGTATCTGGCAATCTGACTGCCAATGGGGCTGTGCCAATTTTTTCCCGAGCCGCCCAGTTTTCATCGTCGATCAACGCCGAAGCAGGTACAAGCTCGATACCCAATGCGGTCAGTTCGGGTAGTCGTTGTTGAAGCAAGGAGAGCGTTTCTGGGTAGGGGTGAGCGATCCCTACTGCATATCCCTGACGCAACGCCAGTTTTATCAGTTGATCAAACTGCCTGGAGATAGCAGCTTGATCTTGCAGATTATCCAGGAAGACATGGCGTCGCAACGCTGGTACGCCAGTGGCCAACGCAACATCCTCAGCGCAGGTATTCACACTGGTACGGCTATCGATAAAGTAGAGCGGATAATAACGCAGAACACGCATCGTCCAAGCCATATGGGGAAGGGACTCGGTCAAATCACTACCCATATGATTATTCACCCCCGCGACGTGGGGCAGTGACTGCAATGCTTTAATCAGCATGCTCTGCAACTCGGATTGCGACATCTCATTGGTTAATGCACCGTGCCCTAAACGATTACCCGCCTTAGCTTCCATCGGCATATGTAACATCACTTCTTTGCCACTCTCATGGGCAAGTCGTGCTAAGTGTCGGCTATGGGGAGTAAAAGGTAAGAACGACAGCGTTACCGGGCCAGGCAACGCGATCACCTCTCTATCCGATGCGCTATTGCCGACATCATCAATCACCAAGGCAACACGGGCCGCAGGCTGTTCAGCCGCGAGATCTGAAGAGAGCAGGGAGAAAAAAATAGCCAAGAGCAATCGCCAATGGCAACTCGGCTCTTTTCGGCAATGATGCCAACGACGATACATAGGGCTGAGCATGCTCCGGTTAATCTCAGCCCTTGCAGTCAATCTGGATGATCCAGTGCTTGGAGTGCCGTTCTGAGTTGATTGTCTTGATTAGCGATCTGGATCTTCTTCTCGCCCTGATATGCTACCACCGTATTCAATGGCAGGGGGTTTATTATAGGGGTTAGCAGACTTTCGAGAACCACCTGTGAAGGTACAAATCTGTCCGGTGTGATCCCCTTCCCATCAATAGCCAGGCCATCAGGTGTGAAATAGTGCGCCGTCGTCAGTTTCAAAACCCCCTCTCCTGGCTGAACAGGAAATAGCGACTGGATAGAGCCCTTACCAAAGGACTGTTCACCGAACACGGTTGCCCGCCGATTACCCTGCAACGCACCAGCAACAATCTCAGCGGCGGACGCTGAGCGACCATTGATCAATACAGCGATAGAGATACCACTGATCTTTTCACCGGTATTGGCGAAATAGATCACATTGGCCTCGTAATAACGACCACGAGTCTTTACGATCACCCCTTCATCAAGAAACAGATCCGCAACCTCTAGCGCGCTGTCTAGCAAGCCGCCGGGGTTGTCCCTAAGATCCAATATCAGTCCAGACAATTGTGGTGCTAGCGCCAACTCCTTCAATGCAGTAGCCACCTCTTGCGGTGTGGTCTGGGTGAAGCTGTTGATCTTTAGATACGCGGTGGCGTCATTTAGCATTCGCTGACTCACGCTTTTCACGTCAATTTGGCGGCGTTCGAGAGCAAAGTTAAGTAACTCTGGCTCTCCCTCGCGCTGCACAGTGAGGTGCATCAGCGATCCTGCCGGCCCACGCATCCCCATCAGCAGTGTTTCAGCATCAGAGTCTGCTAATAGCTGACCATCAACACTGATCACTCGATCACCCGCCACCACACCAGCTTCGAGCGCAGGAGAGCCGGGAAACAGATTCACAATGGTTACCTCTTGCTCGGTTATCGCGAGCTCCATGCCAACACCGGCATACTCTCCTGAGGTTACATCGGTCAAATGAGCAAACTCATTGCGATCCAAATAGTCGGAGTGGCGATCCAAATGGGAAACAATAGCGGAAATGGCATCATCAACGAGGGCATCATAAGCCACTTCATCGACGTAAAATTCTCTGATCTGTTGCAGAATGGAGTAGATCCGTGCCGCGTCCTGAAACGCAGGTGAATCTTGAGGTTTGGAAGCCAAGCCACTGCCGGCCAAGGTCAACATCATGCCTGTAGCCAAACCGATAAAGAAAGTCCAAGACCGCGATAGCAAGTGTTGCATAAGCAACTCCTGTGTCAGTCTGGCTCTGAGAGAAGGATCCGTTACTTCCGCAGTAGCCGGTTTAAACCTAGTGTACCGTGACACCTAACCCGCGTAACGCTGACGCTAAGGTTAACTACGATGACACCAGGCTGATGGATCGAGTGCTTGTCCCTGATGGCGTATTTCAAAGTATAGACCAGCGGAGCTGCGGCCCCCGCTTTTCCCCACCAAAGCGATCGGTTCACCGCTTTCTACGCGGTCACCCACGCGTTTTAATAGTGCTTGGTTGTGGCCATAGAGGCTCATGTAACCATCGCCATGATCAACCACCATTAACAAACCGAAGCCTTTCAACCAGTCAGCATAAACCACGACACCTTGATGTACTGTGTTGACGTCTGTGCCCTCTTTGGCGTTTAACATCACCCCTTTCCAAACGATATTACCCGTTCGCTGAGAACCAAAATTACGACTAATTCGTGCATTCACAGGCCAGGAAAGTTTGCCTTTCAATGCCTTCAGGCCATCCATCTCCAACTTTTCTCGTTGCCGACGGCGCTCAATCATGTTGCGCACAGTGCGCTCATTTTCTTGCAGCTGTACCAGCTGCTGACGACCACCGGAGAGATTTCCTTTCAACTTGCCCAGGGCGCGCTCTCGCGCCAACTGACGCTCTTCCATCTGTGCTTTTTCAGAGGCTTGACGACGCTCTAAGGATTGCAGGCGACTGGCTTGTTCAGCCAGGCGGCGCTCAACCCGAGCCAACTGACGACGGGTTTTTTTCAGCGCTTCCAGGTTCTCCATCCGCGCCTGATTCATATATTGATAATAAGTCAGCGAGCGTTCGATCTTGCCCGGTTCCTGCTGATTCATTAACAGCTTGATATAATCATGATCACCAGACATATAGGCACTAACAATCTGTGCCTGCAATGCGGATTGTTGCTGACCATATAGCACTTTCAATTCTGCTTGCTGCTTCTGCGCATCGGCCAAATCATCTCGGGTACGAGTCAACTCCTGCCGTGTCATACGAAGCACTTTGGCCACTTTCGCGATCTCTTGCTCTGCATCCCGCAAGGAACTAAAAAGCGCCTCACGCTTCTCTTTTTGTTCCTGCAATTGTTGCTCGGTGCGCTTAATCTGCCCTTGCAGTTGGTACAGGCGATCACCTTTTTTACTTTTCTCCGTCGCTCCCACATGAGCAATGGCGAAACAGAAAATCAGACATAAGACAAAACACAGCCTGCTCAACCAGTGAGCAGGCTGTGTTTTTAAGGAGCTAGAATACTTCAGCTCCATATGGGTTAGCTGGCCTTAACCAGTACGTTACCCGTCATCTCTTTTGGAATTTCCATGCCCATCAAGTCCAGCAAAGTCGGCGCCAGATCGCTGAGCTTACCACCTTCAACCATGTTTGCTTGCTTACCTACATAGATAAGCGGAACTGGCTCACTGGTATGAGCGGTATGCGCCTGACCCGTGGTGTTATCCACCATCTTCTCAGCATTACCGTGGTCGGCAGTGATCAAGCACTGACCGTCTACTTCTCGTAATGCCTCAACGACACGGCCAATACAGTGATCAACCGCTTCACATGCCTTAACCGCCGCTTCATAAACGCCAGTGTGTCCTACCATATCGCCGTTAGGATAGTTACAGACGATAAAGTCGTATTCGCCACTCTTAATCGCCGCGACTAGCTTGTCGGTCAACTCTTCTGAGCTCATTTCAGGCTGCAGGTCATAGGTAGCCACTTTAGGAGAGGCGACCAGTTCACGCTTCTCGCCTACGTACTCATCTTCACGACCGCCACTGAAGAAGAAAGTAACGTGCGCATATTTTTCAGTTTCAGAGATACGCAGCTGCGTCTTGTCATGTTTCTCCAACCATTCACCCATGGTGTTAACCAAAGCTTCTGGCGGGAAGGCACAGGCGGTTTTAATGTCTGCGGCATACTCGGTGAGCATGACAAAGTCAGCCAAGGCTGGCGTTGCTTCACGTTCAAAACCGGCAAAGTCAGCATCAACAAACGCACGGGTGATCTCACGGGCACGGTCAGCACGGAAGTTCATAAAGATCAGGCTATCGCCATCTTCCATTGCCGCACTGTCTTCGCCATCGGCCTGCAGCACAGTGGCCTTTACAAACTCATCGTTTTCATCACGGGCATACGCAGCTTCCAGGCCTTCAACCGCTGTGCTGTAGGTATGAGCGCCTTTGGCCTGTGTCAGCAGGTTATAAGCTTCTTCCACGCGCTCCCAACGGTTATCACGATCCATCGCATAGTAGCGACCCACTAAGCTGGCGACACGGCCTTTGCCCAACTCAGCAAACTTATCCTGGAACACCTGCAGTGAACCTTTAGCGCTGCGCGGTGGCGTATCTCGGCCATCTAAAAAGGCATGCAGATAAATTTTCTCTGCGCCACGGGCCGCAGCCATCTCGACCATAGCCATCAGGTGGTCTTCATGACTATGCACGCCACCCGGAGACAACAGCCCCATGATATGAACGGCTTTATCGGCACTAACCGCTTTATCAACTGCACTAGCCAATGCAGCTGTTTCTGCGAAAGTACCTTCTTTAATCGCCAAATCGATACGCGTCAGATCCTGATAGACAACACGACCCGCACCCAAATTAACGTGACCAACTTCAGAGTTGCCCATCTGCCCTTCAGGCAAACCCACATCAAAACTTGAGGCAGAGATAAGAGAGCTAGGACAATCGGCCCACAACTTATCTAATACCGGTGTGTTGGCATTCAAAATGGCGTTGTTCTCTGGGTTTTCGCTATAACCCCAACCATCCATGATGATAAGTGCTGTAGTTTTTTTCGCTGTACTCATGAATATTTCCTAGTGTGTGCTAACTAAAATAGAAATAAAAAATTCGTTGTACTGTCACGGGTGCATATAGAAACACCCTCATGGTGCCATATTAGACATCTTTTCCAGCCATTTTTTAACCCCACAGACGACACTTGGCTGTCCATGTCGCTTGTTACAGGTATAATTCAGGCGCTCAGAGTGCGCCAACCGCACAAAACATTATCGAATAGAGGACATTTCATGCAGCAATTGGTCGAGTTTGTCAGCAGCGCTCCATTATTAAGCTTGGCTTGGGTGGGCCTACTCGGCGCTCTTATCTATTCTTTTGTCGGTGCAAGTAGCGCACAAGCCCTTACACCGCAGGAAGCCACCCTGCAAATGAACAAAGAAAATGCCCAAGTGCTCGATATTCGAACAGCCGAAGAGTTCAATAAGGGCCATATTCTTGGTGCAAGTCACATCTCGTTCAATGATCTGCAACAGAAAGGGGTCGGCAACCTTGAAAAGCACAAAGAGAATCCCATTATAGTGGTGTGCGCAACCGGAGCCAGCGCTTCTCGCGCTTGTTCCCTGCTTAAAAAGCAAGGTTTCAGTGCGCCATACCGCCTTAAGGGCGGCATGCTGGAATGGCAAAATGCTAAATTGCCAGTCAGCAAATAGTGGCCGCACCGATGACAGAAGTAGTTATCTACACCACTAAGTGGTGCCCATACTGCATCAGAGCAAAGGCACTGCTGGAAAAACTGTCGCTCAGCTATCAAGAGATAGCGGTCGATGGCCAGCCAGCACTGCGAGAAAAAATGATGGAGTTAAGTGGCCGTCACACAGTTCCACAGATATTTATCGATGGAACCAGTATAGGCGGATGTGACGACTTGGTGGCACTGCATAACGGCGGCAAATTAGCAGCGATGCTGAGCCGCTAACAAAGGATATGGCAACACAAGCCACATCACAGAATTCGAACATATTACATTTAAGGTTAAGAAAATGGCTGAAGAACAAAAAACAAACGGTAGCGCAGAACAAGCAGCGGCTCCTCAATTCAACATCCAGCGTATCTACACTAAAGATATCTCTTTCGAGACACCTAACTCTCCATCTATCTTCAAAGCTGAATGGAAGCCTGAAGTGAAGCTGGACCTGGACACCAAGAGCAATAAGTTAGATGACGCTGCTTTTGAAGTCGTACTGTCGCTGACAGTGACTGCAAAAGTTGGTGATGAAACAGCATTCCTGTGTGAAGTACAGCAAGCGGGTATCTTCTCTATCGGCAACATGCCTGAGCCACAGTTGGCGCATACTCTGGGTTCTTTCTGCCCTAACATCTTGTTCCCATACGCACGTGAAGCGGTCAGCAGCTTGGTTAGCCGTGGCACATTCCCGCCACTGAACCTGGCACCAGTAAACTTTGATGCCCTGTTTGCTAGCTATGTACAGAAGAAGCAAGCTGAAGCCGCTCCAGCAGGCGCAGACGCATAAGTGATGAACGCTAACGCGTATGATATTACTGTGCTGGGGGCGGGGTCTTATGGCTCCGCCCTTGCTATTTCTATTGCCCGTAATGGCAATAAGACGCTGCTATGGGGTCATGAAGCTGATCATGTCGAGCAGCTGATTAAAGAGCGCAGTAACGAAGCATTCCTTCCCGGCATTCCATTTCCTGACACGCTGGCACTGGAAGCTGACTTAGCAACTGCCGTTGGCGCATCGAAAAATATCTTGGTCGTTGTACCCAGTTTCGCTTTCGGTGATGTCCTTCAGCGCATGAAACCCCATTTGCAAAAAGGGGCGCGCGTAGCTTGGGCAACGAAAGGTCTAGAAGCTGACACCGGCCGGTTGCTACAGGATGTCGCCAAAGAGATCCTGGGTGATAGCTGTTCACTGGCAGTGATCTCCGGCCCCACTTTCGCGATGGAAGTCGCCAAAGGCCTACCCACAGCCATCGCGGTAGCTTCAACCGATGATGATTTTGCTACCAAGTTAACCGAACTGATGCATAACGATTCCCATTTTCGGGTCTACCGCAATCAGGACTTTATCGGTCTGCAACTTGGCGGCGCTGTGAAAAATGTGATTGCGATTGGTGCTGGCTTAGCCGATGGCTTAGGCTTTGGTGCCAATGCCCGAACCGCACTGATCACCCGCGGCTTGGCCGAGATGATCCGCTTAGGTGAAGCGCTTGGCGCACAGCCTAGCTCATTCAACGGCATGGGCGGCCTAGGAGATCTGGTGCTGACCTGCACCGACAATCAGTCGCGCAACCGTCGCTTTGGTTTGGCCCTCGGCGCTGGGCAATCGCTGCAAGAAGCTGAACAAGGTATTGGTCAGGTAGTTGAAGGTTATCGCAATACCAAAGAGGTGTACCTGCTCGCCAAACGCCTGGAAGTAGAAATGCCTATCACTGAGCAGTTGTATCAAGTGCTTTATCAGGGCAAGCCGCCAAAACAAGCGGCCGCCGCATTGCTAAGCCGCGATCAAACGTTCGAATAGCTAAGTGCCGGGGGGGCAATGACACGAACCCGGCCTTTTCCTTCATCTTTGGCTCGATAGAGCGCTTTATCTGCTTGCTGCAGTAACCAATCCTCATCCACACCGCGAAGATCTGTAGCGTGACATTCGGCGATACCGATCGAACAGTTCAACGCAATCTCGCTGGGCAGCTCAGTAATATTGGCCCATTGCAGAAGTTCCGGCATGAAATAGTGCCGCTGTGCCAATTTATGTAGTAACCGTTCAGCCACCACCTGCGCCTGAGTAGAGTCCGTGTGAGGGAACAATACAACAAACTCATCTCCGCCCCAGCGGGCAGCGACATCTTCATGGCGTAAACAGTTCTCTAGCAAACGAGCAAACTCTTTGAGCACTTCATCACCGACCCCATGACCTAAGGTGTCGTTTATCACCTTAAAATTATCCAGATCCAGATAGGCCAGCGAGCAGATTTTTGCCCCACACTGTTGCCGGATCGCCGTTAATTCCTGTTCCAATCTGGCTTGCAGTGCTTGCCGGTTGAATAATCCGGTCAGTACATCGGTCATCGACATTTTCAATAACCGTTCGCTATGTTCCAACTGCTGTAATTGGCCGCCTAACTGACGGCTCAACAGCTGCAATGTGTCCTGATCTTGGCGGTCAAAGTAGCGGTTACAATCAAATGCACAAAGGGTCAAAATAGCAGTCAGTTCGCCACTGCTAAATAGAGGCAAGCTGACTACTGAATCATAAGTTGCTCGCTGACCACCCTCCCCTTGAAAATGGAGTCGATTGTCGACCATGATCCGTTGACTCGCTTGCACCTGCATCAAATATGAGCTGACCTGAATATCTTCAGTCAACTCGCCTACTTGCGTCCAAAGCTGCCAATGTTCGCCCTGCCGACGATGGATCAACCCAGCCTGTAGAGTAAAATTACCGCACACCATTTTCAGGGTTTCAAAAGCTAATTGCTGAGGGCACGGGTAGCGCTCCGGCAAGGATTGCAGGCGACTGATCAGCTGGATCTCACGTAACCGCTGATTCGCCTGACTCAATTTTGTGTCCTGCTGGGTCATGATCACCAGTTCATCGAGCTGTAATGACACTGGCGTTAATGCCTGATTGGGCAAGGTGCTGGTATCCACCGGCAGATTAATCTCAATATCTGACAGCATAGCCATAAACAAACGGCGAAACTTGGGCAGAGCCAAGCTATCACACATCTCAAGACTGGTAGTGAGGAGCGCATTACATGCCTGCCAGTCACCTTGACGACTGTAGACACTCACGAGCTCCATATAGCATTGCGGCAGCAGGCGTGAATCCATGTCCACCACTTGCCCCAACAAGGTAGGAGCGTCTTCGAAACGCTCCCTTGCGCCAGCGAGATCACCGGTGGCCGAACAGATAGCCCCTTGCAGTAGCGAGCGTAAAAACAGTCCTGTGCTAGATGGTCGAAAAGCCAGTCCACGCATCCGATCTAAGGATTGTTGCGCGCGCGCTAACTCACCCAGTTTAGCGTGACAAAATCCTTTGAGGCTGAACACATCATAGAGATTACGAAATGGAAAATGGGTCAGTTGCCGAATACGACAAATTTTCACCAGACGATCTAACACATGGAGCGCATCACGATAGTTACGCGTACAAAAATAGAGCCAAGCAAAATTATATAAAGTGACAACTAACTCACTGTAATCACCGAATCGACGTGCTGTCGCATAAGCCGCCAAATACTCTTTCTGCGCCTGCGGGTACTGCTCCAATAAGGTATTAAAATAGCCAATACCATTGTGCATTCGCACGATTTCCAGTGCTTCACCCAACTCTTCGCGGATCCGCGAACTGACGCCGAAGCAGCGGAATGTTTGATGGTATTGAGAGTTGTATGAGTAAATAATGCCCTTGCTGTGATAGCCAGCGGCGATGCCCTGGCGGTGCCCCATCGCTTTTGCCAAACTAATCGCTTGGTCAGTCACAACAAGCGCTGCACTGGCTTTTAGCTGCTCATAGAACCGTAAATAATTGTAGTAATTACGCAAACAGTAGAGGCGCGAACAATCCATCTGATAGCTTTGTAACAGCTGGTTGAGCCGTTCAAACTCCTCAATATCTACTGGCGTGGTCGATTTATCGTGGGCATAGAAGTTGATAAACAGTGACTGAGCCCGAAACTTGTCATTGTCAGCGGCTTCCGCCACCTGCCGTGCCATCTGGGCATTTTGCAATGCATACTCGAAGCTCTGCCGCCGCACTTGTGTCAGCGATATCAAACACAGCAATCGCACATGGCTTTCGGGGCAGCTCAGTAACGCTTCTGCTTCCTGCAGCTGTTCCATCTCATTCAGTGCATCATCTAGCTCGCCTAAATAAAGCAGTGCTTCGGCAAGCCGCAACTGAATGCGCATCCGTGCGGTGTCAGAATTCAGTTCGCCGGCTAACAGATAGCGCGCAACCTTGACCGCCTCAGGCCAAGCCATCAGCTCCATGTTCTGCGACATCAATGCATAGCTTGGCTTATGTTGCACATGGGATTGCTTCGCCAGCTCAACCTGAGAGAAGCAAGCTGGAATGCTGTTAAGCAGATAGTGATCGTCCAACCAATCTAGAAACCCCTCCCAGCATTCATCGTCCTGCCGATGTGCCAAAGCGTATTGGGTATCCAAACAGACCATCACCATCACTGGGGCGGCTAGGCCAGCACTAACAAAAGCCTTTAACATCTCAATGGCGGATGCCGAGGCGTAATGCCAACCGGTCACCACAATCACGGTGGGCTCAGCAAGCAGCACCTCAACCAGCTTAATCATCGCCAAACGCAACCGATCTTGTTCAAAATAGAGATCATCAAGCACTGGCAGTTCAGTTCGCTCTGCACTGTTGCCGCCCAGCCAACCGGTTAATACCTGCTGTAACGGCTTATAATCGGTGGCGAACATCGCCATTTCATCAGCATCGAGATGGGACTCCAACATCCGCGTACGAAACAGGTCAAATAGGCTGTTATAAGGTGAGAACTCTGCGGATTTATAGTGTGGTAAATGCTTTACCGCCACGCCCTGCTGATTGGCAAAAGCCGTAGTAAAACTCAGGAAGCGCTCAGGCTCCTGGCTTTGATAGAAGCTAAAGGTAGCCTGCTCTTCATTGGCTCGCTGCCAATTAAGTTGCAACGCATCTGAAAATACCGACTGCTTAACGGACATTCCTTGACCTGATACCTTGGGCGATATAAATAGGCAAAAAAATATACAGTATCAGGATTTTTTACACTGTTGCTTAGCTCACACTTCAACCGCAATGAGCTTATGTGAGTGAAGGGTAATTGAGCTGGCGCAAACCTTCGTAGGTAATAATGGCGACCGCATTCGACAGGTTCAACGAGCGGCTGTCTTGGCGCATCGGGATCCGTATACGGCTGTCACTTTCTATTGTATTAAGCACATCATCTGGCAGACCCCGCGTTTCCGGACCAAACAGCAGAATATCACCCGCCTGATAATTCGCCTGATGAAACGGCTGACTACCTTTTGTGGTGCATGCAAACACACGGGATTCAGGTAATGCCGTACGCAAAGCGGCTAGGTTTTTATGCCGTTTTACTGCCGCAAATTCATGGTAATCCAGCCCGGCTCGACGTAACCGTTTGTCATCCCAATCAAACCCTAGTGGTTCGATCAGGTGCAGATGGCAACCAGTATTGGCACACAGGCGAATAATATTGCCGGTATTCGGGGGAATTTCCGGCTCAAAAAGTGCGATGTTTAGCATGGGAGTCCGTCGTCGTGAAACCGCTGGCCACTCTACCAGATCCTGACGCCGAGCTCACCCATGACAAGCGATGTCCCCCTAGTATTCACTCAGCAGAGGGAGCCTTATCGTCACACATAACCCACCGAGTTCACTGCGCTGCGCCATCACTTCGCCAGCATGCGCTTCCACTGCGGCAGCCACAATCGCCATGCCGAGGCCAATGCCCCCATTTAACTCTGGCGTTCTGGCATCATCCAAGCGATAGAATGGCCGAAAGATCTGTTGTAGCTGATTATCTGGCACTCCGGGGCCATCATCTTCAACCCGTATCTCGCAATATTCAGCGGTCAGGCGTAGTGATGTCTCGATGCGCTGAGTGGCGTAGCGAATGGCGTTGCGCAGCAGGTTATCGATCGCCCGCGTCAAAAGTAACGGCTCAGCCCGATAGTGCACCTGGGGCTCCCCATGCAGCGTCAACGTCAGATGACGGTGATTGGCTTCAATCGTGGCATCATCCACCACCGACGATAGCAGGGCAAACAGATCCACCGGTTCCAAGCTGGCGCTACGGCGCTGCATTCTCGCCAGCTGTAACAGCTCGGCGATCATCTCCTCCAGTTTCAGTGATTCACTCTCGATACGTGACAACAGAGAGGACTCCCCTTCACTGCGTCGCATCAAACCGATCGCCAACTGCAAACGCGTTAAAGGGGAGCGTAATTCATGACTGACATCCCGCAGCAACTGGTGCTGCGCTTCAATCTCTGTACTCACCGCATCAGCCATGTCACTCAGTTGCCGGCTCAGCTGCCCCACTTCATCCCCACGCCGTAACAAGTCCTGCTCTGGTCTCGCCTCCAGATCACCGCTGGCTAGCCGCTGAGATACTCTGCGTAATTGGTGCAGTGGCCTTCCCAGCCGCCAAGCAAGCAAGCCACACAGCAATCCGCTCAAGACCAGAACACTACCAAACAGTGACCAGGGATGCGCCAAAATAGTGGGAAGAAACGGCAATGGCGTGTCTTTCATTGGTCGCCGCGTTACTACCTGCCACGCTTTGCCACGAATCTCTGCCGTCCACGGGCCAGCATAAAACCAGTCATCGTCTATGACACCGCGAGGCCGACCGTCGGTGGCACTGGTCATCAGTAAAGAGATAACCACATCCGGCAGTGGCCGGCTTGGCATCTCTCCCTCTGGGTCGATAAGAAACCAACGCTTTCCCTCCCCCGGAGGCAGACGCTCATGGCGTTGTGCTTTGCGCTCTATCTGCTCAACAAACCGATGCATATGCTCAGCCTTTCCTTGCGGAAGCAGAAAGAAAGGTTCATAGAGAAAGCGCGGCAACAGCAGCACAATCAACAACATGCTGATCAGTGTCAGCCAAAACCAGAGAAACAGCTTTAGGTAGAGATTGGCTTTAAAACGTATCAATACTGTTCCATCCACAGATAGCCTTTACCCCTGACAGTACGGATCCAGTCACTTTCATCCGACCGTTGTGGCAACTTCTTGCGCAGGTTACTGACATGCACATCCAAGCTACGATCAAACGGATGCAAAGCACGCCCTAACACCGCTTGGTTGAGATAGTCCTTCGACAAAATCTCGCCCTTTGCTTTGACTAATTGCAGCAACAGGGCAAATTCGGTTGATGTCAGGTCCAGTCGCTCACCCTGCCATTTTGCTTCTTGCCGGCCTGGATAGAGGCTTAACTCACCGACACTCAATCGATCGCTTGTCGGTTCATCGCTTCTGGATACATTGGTGCGTCGCAATATGGCGCGCATCCGAGCCAACAGTTCACGATCACTGAACGGCTTTGGCAGATAATCATCAGCACCAAACTCCAACCCCAATACACGGTCGGTTTCTTCACCACGAGCCGTTAACATCAACACCGGCGTATCTTGATGCTGACGCAGCTCCTTCAGCACCGCCATACCATTGAGCCCAGGTAACATGACATCCAGCAAAATCAGATCAAACTGCGTCGATCTGGCCTTGGCCAAGCCCAGTTTACCATCGTGAACCATGGTTAACTCATAGCCATCCAATGCCAACAGCTCCGCTAACAGTTCGCAAAGTGCGCGGTCATCATCGATGATCAATATCTTCAAACTTACCTCCACTTTTCAGCAAACTAAGCAGGCGTGACACAACTGCTAAGCTAGCAGCAAACTGCAAAATACCTAACGACATGATACGAAAGATACACAACAACGGCAGAGGCCTTTGCAAATCTTTACTTAACCAAACCCCAGTTTGCATTCCAGTTCATACACTATGCCGTAGTTAAACAACGCTCAAAGGAGCCTCCCATGTTAAAACGCAATCTACTTGTACTTTCGCTAGCAACCGCCTTAGTCGCACCCATTGCCATGGCAAAGCCTGGCCCAGGTGCGGGTAAGAACGGGATGCGAGAAGTGATCTCCCAACTCGACCTGAGCAGTGAACAACAAACCCAGATCAAAGCGCTATTCCAGGCACAAAAAGAGCAGCGTAAGGGGCAAAAATCAGGTCAGCGCCAGCAGATGAAAGCCGACATGGAAGCCTTGATCACTGCCGATAGTTTTGATGAAAGCAAAGCACGTTCGCTGATCGAACAACATAGCCAGCGGATGGAAGACCGCATGGTACAGCGACTCCAGATGCAACATCAGATCTATCAATTGCTGACACCAGAACAACAGGTTCAATTCCTGCAACTGATTGAACAGCAAAGAGATGAAAAGCGGGCTGAAAAACGTGGCAAGGGCAAATCGTAAATTTGTTTACGGTTAAAGTATCTGTCACAGAGATAACGATATACTAGGGTCATGCAAAATGATCCTGAACACTATGCGCGACTCGTACGTCGCGCAGCACTCGCTGCCACACTAACCGCCACCCTATTGATCGTAGGCAAGCTGATCGCCTGGCTAGGTTCTGGCTCAGCCAGCTTATTGGCCAGTTTGACCGACTCACTGATGGATGTCGCGGCTTCGCTGCTCAATCTAATGGCGTTGCGCTATGCCACTCAGCCTGCGGATGACCAGCATCGCTTTGGTCACGGTAAGATGGAAAGCCTTGCTGCCGTGGCACAAGCCATGTTTATCGCCGGCTCTTCCCTGCTATTGATCCTGCACGGTATCGATCGGCTGGCCCACCCTTCGCCGATTAACCAAGTCGGCATGGCAGTATTCGTCATGGTGCTATCAACCATCGCCACTGCGGCGCTACTGCTGTATCAACGCTATGTCATCAGCAAGACCGGCAGTTTAGCGATTAAGGCTGACTCGCTGCACTACCGTAGTGATCTGTTAATGAATCTGGCGGTATTACTCGCCCTCGGCTTATCGGCTTGGGGGCTAGGCATGGCAGATGCTGTGTTGGCGATAGCCATTGGTCTGTATATGGCGTGGAGCGCGAAAGGGATCGCCGAAGATGCTATCCAACACCTTTTAGACCGAGAGTTACCGGAACAGGAAAAGCAGCAGATCCAAAGTTTGGCTGAAGCCCACCCTGGCGTCCACGGCATCCATGACCTGCGTACCCGCCAAGCGGGTGGTACCCGTTTTGTGCAGATGCATGTGGAATTAGCCGATGAACTGCCCCTGGTAGATGCCCATCAGATCGCCGACGATATAGAAGCCAAGCTGAAAAAAGCCCTCGGCAACTGTGATGTGATTATCCACCAAGATCCGATCTCTGTGGTCACAGCCAGTCGCGCAAAAGAATGACGATACTCGTCAAACTGCTATGATATCGGCCTGACACAAAAATTGTTCCACTTAAGTGCTAGTACACTTAGGTTTTATGGGAGAGATGGCCATGCCATTACTAGACAGTTTCACCGTAGATCACACAAAAATGCACGCACCCGCGGTTCGTATTGCCAAGAAAATGAGCACGCCGCATAAAGACCCTATCACCGTTTTTGATCTGCGCTTCTGCATCCCCAATGAAGAGCTACTCAGTGAGCGCGGCATTCATACTCTGGAACACCTATTTGCCGGCTTCATGCGCGATCACCTGAACTCCGCCGACGTCGAAATTATCGATATCAGCCCGATGGGTTGCCGTACAGGCTTTTACATGAGCCTAATTGGCGTGCCAAGCGAACAGCAAGTGGCTGATGCCTGGCTAGCGGCGATGCAAGATGTCACCGCAGTGGCATCACAAAACGACATTCCTGAGCTCAATGAGTACCAGTGCGGCACCTATTCTATGCACTCCTTGGATGAAGCCAAGCAGATCGCGAGTGACATCATTGCCCGTGGTATCAAGGTCAACCTAAATGACGAGTTAGCCTTGCCGGAAGCTATTTTAAAAACGCTTTAGGCCACTGCCGACAGCTCGTTTTTATCGCCTAACTGAGGGGCTAGCAACCCTACCCCTCAGTTAAAGAGACACCTTTCTAACACTCGGCTTTGATGGAACTGCTGTGATGAAGAGCCAGTTCAGATACCTGCTGCTACTGCGTGCCAGTTTACTCATTCTTCTCAGCCTGTTGATGCTGCTGCCTGCAGAATGGCTCGGTTCAGGCAGTCAACAACCCATCGCCACCCTATTGATCGCCTCAGGCACTTTAGGATTAATCTTCAGTGCGTGGGCGGTGCGTCATGGCCATGGATTAAATACCCTCCACCTTTTTGTCCAACTGCTACTGGACACCGCCTTGCTAACTTGTTGGCTTTGGTTCAGTGGCGGGGCCAGCAATGCTTTTGTTTCACTGTTGCTACTGCCCGTTGCACTCGCCGCAATCTGCCTACCCCGCTGGCTTCAGGCCTGGCTAACCATCGCCGCTTTGGGCGCTTACACCCTCTTGCTCTGGCAGCTCCCCACCAGTCATCACGGCCACCAGCAGATGCAGAGCCACTTCATTGGCATGTGGGTCACCTTCCTCGCCTCAGTGCTGATGATCACGCTGTTGGTGGCCGGACTGGCAAAACGCCTACAGCACAAAGAAAAAACCATCGCCCTATTACGGGAAGAACAGCTGCGTCACGAACAACTACTGACGCTGGGGATCGCTTCAACTCAGGTAGTTCATCAATTTTCCACCCCACTCAATACCATGCAGTTAGTCGCTGAATCGCTACAAGAACGCTATCCAGACGAGGAGCTAGTTGCTGACTTGCAGCGCCCGCTCTCGCAATGCAGTCAACAGTTATCGCAGTTCCGCAAAACCGCACAGCAAAGCCAGATCCAGCAGCAGCAACCCTGTTCGCTGATACATCTGATGAATCAGCTAAAAGAGCAAACCCTGTTGTCGCTGCCCGCCGCGCAGTTAACTTTGCCCACCCAGATTCCGGCGC
The DNA here is from genome assembly GCF_003336225.1 of Corallincola holothuriorum. Classification (NCBI taxonomy): domain Bacteria; kingdom Pseudomonadati; phylum Pseudomonadota; class Gammaproteobacteria; order Alteromonadales; family Psychromonadaceae; genus Corallincola; species Corallincola holothuriorum. The sequence goes on along the minus strand of NZ_QPID01000003.1, from coordinate 203,433 downwards.
TAACTGTCATCGATGATCCCGCGCTGGTTCCCGCACTAATGAACCTTATCGCCAATGCGTTTCAGGCCAATCAGTACCAATGCGAAACAACCGCCGAAGTGATCATTAGCTTTCAACGCGAAGCACAAGGCGTACGGATAGAGATCCGCGACTTCGGTCCCGGCATAGAGAACTCACAACTCACTCAATTGGGATTGGAACCGGTGCCAAGCAAGCAGGGCTTAGGGGTCTCTCTGCTGCTCAGTCATGCCACATTTGAACGTCTCGGCGGACATTTGACGATGGCGAACCATCCGCAGTGCGGTGCCATCGCCACTGTTTACCTGCCGATGGCAGAAGATCAGGAGGTAGAGAGTGACACGCCTGCTGATCATTGATGATGATCTCGATTTCAGCCGCATCGTTGCCAACAGGCTAAGTAGCCAAGGGTTCGATTGTGCCGCCACACACCATACCAGTGATGCGTTACTTGCGGCTCGGGAGCATCAGCCAGAATGCATTCTGTTAGATATGAAGCTGGCAGATGACAGCGGGCTGAACCTTATCGCACCACTCAGGCAGCTGTTACCTGACAGTCGCATCGTATTGCTTACCGGATACGCCAGTATTGCGACTGCCGTTGCAGCGATGAAAGCAGGTGCCGATGACTACCTGACCAAGCCCGCCGACACGGCCACTATGACAGCGGCCTTAACTGGCTGCAGACCCGCCCCCACCATGAGTGAGGCACCGATGTCACCGGAACGGCTTGAATGGGAACATATACAGCAGGTGTTAAAAGCCAACCACGGCAACGTGTCTCATACCGCCAAGCAACTCAATATGCATCGCAGAACGCTGCAGCGGAAACTAAAAAAACGCCCCGCATCAGAATAACGGGGCGGCCTAAAGGCTTAACTATCAAGCAACCGAATAGCTAAGCGTGAGAGTGGCAAAAGTTGCCGCAGAGCTAGAACAGGTAGTGTCCCTGAAGCCAAACGGTACGACCCGCACCGGGTAATCGTTCTGCCAACGCCAGCTCGCTGCCGTTGACCCGGTTGTATCCCGCCAGATGATCCTGATAGGCGTGATCCAATAGGTTTTCTACCCCGGCACTCACTTCAACTCCGCTTTGCCATTGGTAATTCAGCTCAAAGCCGACAATGGCGTAACCGGCGGTGGTTTTTTCATTATTGGTAGCAGAGACATCATCCTGCGCAGCATAGCCATGCCAATGCAGCGCCATCTGCCACTGCGAGATCTCATATTGCAGGTAAACGCCCATATTCGGCGGCGCTATGCGGTAAAGGTTGTCATCAATATCCCGACGCTTGCCGCGGATATAGGTAGCTTGGCCACCTATTGTCCATGCGGTACTCAACTGCCCATACCAACTGAGATCAGCGCCATAAAGCTCGACATCCAAATTACTAAACTGCAGCGGCTCCTCGGCACCCATCATGGCAGCCACATTGAGAACCGCATCATCGGTCACCGGTGTTCCCTGAATATAATCATCAATACGCTGGTAGAAAACGCGTGGTGAGATAAACCAATCGTCAGACATGTAATCAAGCCCCAGATCGATCTGCCAGGCGGTTTCGGGGTCAAGATTAATATCACCGACATAGGTTTTTCCATCGGCCAAGCCCCCGGTGGATTGCATCGGTAACCACAAATAGCGCTCTTGATAAGCGGCGGCACGCTGCTTGACCCCCAGCCCGACCACCCCACGCCAGCGCGGAGCCAATTGGTAACCAGTAACAAAAGCGATATCGGCCAACGTATCGTCAACGCTTTTATCCGCCTGATTAAAATCCTGCATCAAGCCGGCAATATTGGGGTTCATCATCGCCGCTGAATGGTAGATATTTCCGGCATCGGCTTCGACATATTTAACCCGCGCCCCCCCAAGCCAATCCCACCCTTGGCGACTGCCTTGCCACTCAACGAAAGCACCAAACCGGCGATCTTCCACATCATTAAAATTTTCCACCAAGAACATGGCATTATTAGGGTTGGTGATGGTGGCATCATGATTGGAGATCACGCCATCCAATCCGAAAAGCAGTGTTTGCGTCTGCTTCTGTTCGGTGTTTAATTCGTGCGCTAACGTTAATTGCCAATCAACACTGTCACTGGTCGCTTTGGTCTTACGGTATCTTTGTGGTGAGCTGTTTTGTCGCAAGCGATAGTTATCCATCACATGATCCGCATCGGTATAACCCACCAGTGCCGTTACCTCGCCGAGCACAGTTTGATAGCCACCTTTCAACGCCATACGGTGGGTGCGAATGTAATCAATATCCATCGGTAAGGCGGGTGTACCGGCGTCCTTGGTGTCTAGATATTGATATTCCCCGCCCATGTAGCCAGCAGCGAGGCGATAGCGATAATCGACGCCGCCAGAGCGCTTGTGGTATTCAGTGGGTTGGATATCACGGCCATCACCATCCTCTTGGTCATCTCGGCCATACAGATCTTCAACGAACATCACCGCCCCATGATCTTGCGAACTCAGATGCAAACGCCCAGCCAGATCAGAAGCTCGACCATTGTCTTGATAGCCAGCGCGGGTTTCACCATTGAGCGCCAGATCTTGCCCCATGGTAAAGTCTGCTTGATACGCTTGCGAGCTAACCGCGCCCCCCAAAGTGTCCATACCAGCACTGACCGGCGCAACACCGCGGAACACCTGCAACTGCTCGGTATTAATGGCGGGCGCATAGCTTAATGGCGCATCCATCGCATTAGGGCCTGCTCCCACCACCGGACGCCCCGCGACAGAGACGCTGACACGATCACCATACAGCCCGCGATATTGAGCGATCCCCGACACCGGACCATTCTTATTGACGTCAGCGCCAGGCATCGCTTTTAGCCAGTCGGCGACATCCGGGGTTGGGGTTGGCGCTTGTATTTCGCCCATCCACTGACCGACATGCCGCTGGCCGTGCACTTCAATATGTTCAATTTCGTCGGTTTCCCCGTAGGAGGGCGGAGACAAAAGGCACAGGCCAGTCGCAAGCAGGGGTGGCAATAACACGGCTTTGTTCATCATTGTTATTATGAACTTTTTGAAATGTAAGGGAGTTGTAGCTATTTTCGATGCAGGTAATAGCGGCGGGCAATCAACAATCGACGAACTGCGACAAGTTGTCGCAGTTCATTTTTCGATGCTAACAGTGTAAATAGCTTACGCCGTAAAAGCCGGAAGCAGCAGGCACATCAGACAATACTCACTGTGCCTTTTTCGGCACCCCTGCCTCTGGTTGTAGTAGCTCAGCACTAACATGCACTTCAGCCGTGTGATTGATCTTGGCAAAGAAGCTGCGGTTGCGCCCTGCGGCTTTGGCTTCATAGAGTGCTTGATCCGCTCGTTTTAGCAGATCATCCATATCATCGGTAGGCAACGCCACAGTTAGTCCAAAACTAACCGTAAAGCGCGGTTCATCCAGTAACGCTGCCAACTTAATACGGATACGCTCAATCAGTATCTCTGCGCCATCACGGTGAGTCATTGGCAACACAATCACAAACTCTTCACCACCCACGCGCGACAGGCTGTCGCTTCTGCGCAGCTGGCGTCGCACCTGGTCACAGCAGCGCACCAATACCTGGTCACCGACATCATGGCCGAAATTGTCATTAATCGATTTAAATTTGTCGATATCAAACGTGGCCACCGCAAGAGGATGGCCATAACGGCGTTGACGAGCCAGCTCACTTTTCAGCAACTCGGTAAGATAGCGTCGATTCCAACAATGAGTCAGCGGATCTCGCAACGATTTCTCTCGCAATTCCACTTCTAAAAGCTTTTGCTCACTGAGGTCCAAGCAAGATCCGACATAATTAGTCACCCGACCACGCTTATCTTTTATCGCGTGGATCTCAACCAGCATAGGGTGGCTGCGCGCATCCGCTAACTGACACCATACTTCACCCCGCCAAAAGCCCTCTTTCAATAAACGCTTTACCATCAGCGCATAAAAAGTGGGTTTATGCTCAGCGGACTTCAGCATATCTGGCAGCTGGCCAATAATTTCTGTTTCTTTATAACCGGTAATTCGCTCAAAACTGGGATTTACATCCTGCACGTGTCCTTGCTCATCGGTCACGATCACCGCAGACATCGATTCCACCATCGCTTGAGACAAACGCCGCTGATGCTGGGCTTTAGCCCGGCCGCCACCAATACCGCCAACAATAATCGCGAGCAAAAATACTAAGCCAGCGCTTATCGATAAGGTCACCAACATACTTTTGATTGGTTCCATGGCGGCCAACTGGACGGCATTATCAGAAATGCGGAGCACCAAATAAAAAGGCTTTCTAAACTTTCGATCCGGATCGACACGGTTGTACACAAAAGTCGCATGGTCACCGGTAAATACACCGCTATGGGTGCCCACGCCTTGAGATTTCACCGTTGCCCAGGCTTCCGGGTAATCATTTTGAAACTTGTGGTGACTGCGTGATGGATAGCGGTTGCCATAAATTTTTGTCATATCGTGGTGGAAGGTGTAGTACCCGTCCTGACTCACCATCATGGGCTCACCCACCACCATCTGCGGCAACGATCTTAAGCGAGCAACGAGGCGGTCGGCCTTCAACGTCAGCATTAAGTAACCGGCTTTTTTGCTGGCAAACTCTATCGGTGTAAACACCCTAATGGTCGCGTCTAATGGCACGACTGGTTCGTTTTTCTCATCTTCACGGAACTCAGGCGGGGGGTAGTATTTCTCATCAGAGCCTAGCTGTTGCACATAAGAAAACTCTAAAGAGTTAGCCCAATTAGATTTTTCCTCACTAGGTAAGCGTGTAATAGAGCCATCTTCGAGCCGATAACTGCCGACCAACTCCTGGCCTGTCAAATCGATTAGAGCGAGTTTTTGATAAGCGAGTCCCGCTTCTAATATGGCAACCCAGTGTGCTTCAACAGCATGTCGGCGCCCGGCAGTATCACGGATCAAATAATCCCTGACCAAACTGTGATGCGACAACAGCTCCAAGGTTTCGTTGATCAACTCAATCTTATTGTTGAGGACCAACTCCGCCACCGCTAATTTGTTCGCCGCGTTACCTATCAAGGCATCCTTTTTCAGCGCTATCACTTTGTTGTAGCTTTGAAAACCGACAGCCACCACGAGCGCTTCAAGAACAATGAACGTCGCAAAAAAATAGCCGAAAAATGCGCCCCAAGAACGTCGCCTCATAAACCAACCACTCACTACCTATCGATTGCTAACCTACTGAATCAATAGTAGTAGAGAATGGCCGGCTACTCTGTGGCTTATGTCGTTAACGTTCCGCTAATGCGACCTGCATCCGCTTTATCGCTTGTTCAAGGGTGGCGTGGGTGCAACCAAAGTTCAAACGAATAAAAGAAGGTGCGCCAAAATCGCGTCCAGGGGATAAACCCACACCCGCTTTTTCAAAGAACTGATGAGGACAATCCAACTGCAGTTCGCTGGCATCAATCCAAGCCAAATAAGTCGCTTCGATATGCGCCAAAGACAACCCGGGCATCCCGGCGATCGCCTGTTGTAAACGATCTCGATTACCACGCAGATAATCTAACTGCGCAGACAACCATTCATCACCGTCACGGTATGCCGCTTCTGCAGCGGTATAACCCAACAGATTAATATCCGGCACAATACCTCGTTTGGCACGGATAAATTTTTGCCGCAACTCTGGGTTAGGAATGATCGCAAATGAACAGGCTAAACCGGCAATATTAAAGGTCTTTGAAGGAGCCATTAGCGTCACGGTGCGCTGCGCTGCATCATCATTGAGGCTGGCGAATGGCACATGCTTAGCGTCTTCATCTAGCAGCAAGTCACAGTGAATGTCGTCGGAACAGACGGTCAACTGGAACTCTTCGGCCACTGCTCTAATAGCCTCCAGCTCGTCACGGGTATAAACGGTTCCTCCCGGATTATGTGGATTACACAGCAACAACAGCTCAGCATCGACTGCTTGACGGCGCAGTTCATCCAGATCTAACTGCCAGCGACCATCAATCAATAGCATGGGGGCTTTAAGTAGCTTGCGCTTGGATAACAGCACCGACGACATAAACGGAGGATACACAGGCACTGGCGTGATCACCCCTGCCCCTTCACTGGCAAGAGAGCGGGTCGCCACATTCAAGCCACAAACCAGCCCGGGCAGATAAACAATCCAGTCAGCTTCGATCTGCCAATCATACAATCTAGCCATTCGCTCGATAATGGTCTGATTCAGCGACTCTGGCGCTAAGGTGTAACCAAAGACGCCATGGGAGATCCGTTGATGCAATGCATCCATCACCGCTTGGGGAGCACGAAAATCGGTATCAGCCACCCACATAGGTAAAATATCTTGTCCCTGGTAACGATCCCACTTCTGACTGGCCGTCTGTAAGCGATCGACCGGCGTATCAAATAAGTTTCTCATCGACATTCCTCATATTTATTCCTTGCATGATAAGGAGTGTGGTGGCAAAAGTGTACCGTGGAAATAATAACTATTACTTGGAAATCACAATGCTCTGGATCGTCGTGAGTTTTGGTCTGTTCGTTGTTCTATCACTGTACCTCTATACCCGCACGGAAGTATTAAAACGGGATCTTCATCTTTCCCGCCGTCAACTGCGGCAAGCGGTTGGCAATAGCCACAATCGCGATCAATTCTGTTTACTGCTGGTGAAAGAGGTGCAGCAGCTTTGCCTTTATCAACTGAAGCGTCAACCAGCGACTGATGACACCCCATGGCGACTGCTATTACTGGAAAAGCTTATCGACGTATGCAGCGAAGAGATGCAACGTAAGACCAAACCCAGTGAGCTATTCATTGTGCATGAAAAACGTGGTCTAAATGCCATCTCGCTGGAACAGTGGCCGCATTTTATTGCTAGACAACCAGAAGAGTTTCAGCATCTTTGGCGCCAGGACAATGGCGAAGCATTCACACAATGTTGTCGTATGCTTGCCCAGCAGAACGCCAAATCGGATCGCCCCGCAAGCCAAACCATTGCGGTATAAATTCAATCAATATCCTTCATACTAGGTAGCAATTGACCGCGACAAAGGTTCGCGGTTACTCTGCTCTGTCAATTGCCTGATCCATTACCTAATCAGAGGCCATATGTCCCGCTATCTCGTTATCTTTTGCACGCTTTTTTTCGTTTTTTCAGCCTCGATTCAAGCTGAAACTGACACCGACTCAGCCATACCGGCAGAGAAACGAGCGGCAATCATGAAGCTGATGGAGATCACTGGCTCAGATCAGATGGGTAAGATGTTCGCCGATATGTTTATCAAGCAAAGTGCAGCCGCCATGCAGCTGGCCTATCCAGATATTCCCGCTCGCGCCATTGATGTCATTGCTGATGAAGTTAATCAAGTCGTCGACGAAGAGGTCGCCAAAGGCGAGCTACAACGCTCACTCATGCCTGTATACCATCGCCATTTCACGCTCGAAGAGCTAAACGTATTGCTCGCTTTTTACGAGTCGCCAACAGGGCAAAAATCGATCCGCATCATGCCGCAGTTAACACAAGAGAGCACATTGATTGGTCAGGCTTGGGCACAGCAACTTAGCGGTAAATTGCAATTGCGCCTCAGCCAGCGCTTCCAGCAAGAGGGTCTGCTACCCTCAGCTAATAAGCCTGCAGCAACAGAATAACCGGAATGGCTAATGCTATCTGAATCTCAACTGAACGCAGCGCAAGCGGAGTCGATCCAAGCGGAATTGGAGCAGATTGTCTGTCGCGGACGCTTCGCTGGGATCAATGAGATTGCATTAGATTGGGCCTGTTACCACCCCGAAGGCGCCACCGAGGTCGTACTGGTGGTCAACGGGCGAATAGAAAGCCATTACAAATATTGGGAAACCATCGCTGAACTGGTCACCGCTGGCTATGCCGTTTTTACCTATGACCACCGTGGCCAAGGTGCTTCGCAGCGGATGACGCAAAACCCACACAAAGGTTACGTCGAAGCATTTCACTATTACAGTGACGATCTCCACCAGCTCTGCCAACATGAGTTATGGCCAAGGCAATACCAGCAGACTCACTTACTGTGCCACTCAATGGGCTGTTGTGTCGCCGCTCACTACCTGATCGCCCATGCGCCTCATATCTGTAGCGTTGCATTTTGTTCGCCAATGTTTCAGATCCACAGTGGCAAAATACCTGAGTTCTTGGCCAAGCAATTAGTAAACAGCTGGGCCTTCTGCAGCCGATTATGCTGCCACCTATTTGGTGGTGAACCCGGTTATTTTCTGTTTGGCTCCAATTACAAAGACAAGCCCTTTAACAACAATCTGCTCAGTCACAGTAGCGCCCGCTACCAACTATTTCGCGCTCTCTACCAATCTCGTCCTGAATTACAGTTAGGCAGTCCAACGCCACAATGGGTCGAAGAAGCCGTTCAGGCCTGCGAAGGCGTGCTGCAGCATGCACACAAAATACGCCTGCCCATCCTTATTCTGGAAGCAGGTGATGATGAGATAGTCGACCGGCGAGGTATCGTAGCCTTTACCGCCGCAGCGCAAGAGTGTCGACACCACTGTATCGATGGGGCTAAGCACGAGCTACTGATCGAAGCGGACCAATTTCGTCAGCCAACGATGCAAGCCATACTCTCATTTTTTGCCCAAAATAGCGCCAAAGCGGGGCTTCAACACTAAACTTAACTAATCCATGTTGTTGCGGAGTACCATGATGATAAAAGCGATCGTTTCAGATCTTGACGGTACCTTACTAAACGACCATCACACCGTTGGCGACTACACCCAACGCGTATTGAATGCATTGACTCAGGAAAAAGGGATGAAATTGATCCTTGCCTCCGGTCGTCACTGGGCGGATGTCGAAATGATCCGGCAAAAGCTCAACATGGAGATTTTTCTCATCACCAGCAACGGCTCTCGCGTCCACAATCGTGAGGGACAGTGCATCTTTCGCCATGACATTCCCGCACCACTGGTTGAATCTCTGCTACAAGAGCAATTTTCAGACAATATTAAGATCAATATCTATCAAGATGACAACTGGTGGGTGACGCGCCCGCACCCGGAAATATTAGAATTTCATAAGGATTCCGGCTTTAAATATCAGATTGTGGCCCACGAAAAGCTGCCGACATCCAATGTCGCCAAGTTATTTTGGTTAGGTGAACACGAAGAGCTGCTCGCACTGGAAAGCCGTCTAAAAGCCACCCATGGTGACGCCCTCAGTATTGCGTTCAGTTTACCTATCTGCCTGGAAGTCATGGCTGGGGGCGTTTCCAAAGGAGAAGCACTGAAAGTGGTAATGGATGCCAAAGGCCTGACAAGCGATCAAGTCGTTGCCTTTGGCGATGGCCTCAACGATCAACAACTCCTTGAAGTTGCAGGTCATGGCGCCATTATGGCCAACGGCTCAGACGAATTAAAACGCAGGCTACCAGGCCTCCCGGTGATAGGCAGTCATGTCGATGAAGCCGTCGCCCACTACTTGAGCGAGCACTTCTTAAGCCAATGATTAGTGCTGGGTTTGCACGCCAAACGCAATATCACTAATAAAGAGCTCACTTAAATGCCGTGATGATTGCCGCATTTTGTTACAACTTCTTCACAAACTGGCTCAAATTTGAGCTGAATTATGGTATTTTTAGCCGAACCACGTGCATCATACGTGTAATTATCAGTTTGTATTGATTCATCAGATTCAGGAAGTCGACATGCTTCGGTTGTTAGTAATGCTTTGCCTAGCTTTCTCGCCACTGGCACAAGCAAAGATATATCAGTGCCAAGATGGTTCATTTCAAGACACGCCCTGTGCCGACGCACCAGGCAGTGAAGTCAATGTACTGGCATCACCAGGTAGCAAACCCAAGGCAGAAATTTGGGGTGGGCTAGATGAGCCTGCAGAGTCTGATGGGCAAGTAGTCCACACCACCAAAGGCCATCAATGCCAAATGGACTATCAAACCCGCTCCGCAATCAAAGACGGTATCCGTGCTTGGACAGTTCGTCGTTGCATGACGATGGCGCAGGTGCGGAAAGTGAGTCGCGGTCTCGACTTCCGTGAGTACAGCCACGTCAATGGTGAAGGCTCAGAAGTTGTAGAATGGGTATTTCAGGATTACCGCCCGCAACGCGTGGTATTTATTGAAGGCTTGGTCGTGGATATGCGCTAACGCGCGTATCCTTCATTCCCCGTTATTTATCACCACTTAATCTGCAAACTCAGCTCACATCTCCCTCGATCAAGCTTGAAAAAATGCCTTGATCAACAATACTTTCCCTACACTAATCAATAATCTTCTTTGATATTGAATAATCAGGTTGAACCACGTTTCGCGGGAGAGTATTCATGCTGATGCCAATGCATCTCGATAATCAAACCATTATCGCCATGGTGGTCGATAATATGGAAGCGATGCGCAAAATCACCAGCGAACAATTACGCAAACTAGGGGTAAAAGAGGTGATCCACGCCAAAAACGGCGCAGATGCCCTGTTACAACTAACCAAACGCCGAGTAAACATCATTCTTAGCGACTGGAACATGCCGCAAATGAGTGGCTTTGAGCTACTAGAGCAGGTAAAAGAAAACCCTTCAACCGCGAATATTCCCTTTATTTTGATCACTGCCGATGCGGAACGCGAGCATGTACAGCAAGCGATTCAGATGGGAGTGACCGACCTACTGGTAAAACCCTTTACCACTGGAGACTTAAGAAACCGTGTAATCAAAGCGCTCACCGATAAGCCAAAAGCCGCTAAAATACGACGCTCAGCCTCAGAACAGAAAGCCGCCGGTAGCTCAGCAGACGTCAAACAAAGTAACGCCCAACCAACCATTTTAGTGGTCGATGACACCCCAGATAATTTAATGTTGATCTCCGGATTACTAAAAGACACCTATCGTCTTTTATTGGTCAAAGATGGCGCCAAAGCGATCGAAATCACCCAATCAGATACGCCCCCCGACCTCGTACTGCTCGATATTATGATGCCGAAAATAAGTGGCTATGACGTTTTGCGCGCCATGCGGCAACATCCGCAGTCAGAAAATATTCCTGTCATTTTAATCACCGCCCTCCACGACATAGAGCATCAACTGAAAGGGTTCGACCTAGGCGCTGTTGATTACGTTAAAAAACCGATTGAGCCACAGCTTTTAAAGCTACGGGTACGTAACTTAATGAGTTACGTCATGCATCATAAGCAGTTGCAGGATGACTATGACACCATGCTCGAAAATCGTGAGTTACAAGATGAAGTGGAACGGATCCTGAAGAACGATCTCACGTCGCCATTAGATGACATCATCAAACTCGCCGAACAGATCGGTACCCAGCGAGGCATTGGCCCTGACATCAAAGAGAAAGCGATGCAGATCGATGAGATGGCACTGCATATCTTGAATATGGTGAATCTCTCATCCGAACTTTACAAAGTTGAATCGGGTCAATTCACACTAAAACCCAAACCCTTTCAACTCTTACCCTTGTTGGAGAAGCTGTTTGAGCAGGCAAAAAACAGCTACGCCTCAAAACGTCTCATGCTGTTTCTCAACCATGATGAAGAGGACTTGTCATTAAAAGCCAATGCCGATCCGCTTTGGTGTTACTCAATTTTTTATAATTTGATCCGCTTTGCCTGTGAATCGGCACCAGATAAAACTCAGGTATCTTTGACACTCAGAGCACGGCAGCAACTCGAGGTGATCATCAATTTCTCCGGTGTTTTGACTGCTCAGCAACAAGCAACGCTGTGGCAAAAAAATGCCAAACATCAACACGCTATCGGTAATTACACCGCCAAACTACTCACCGAGGCGCAAAGTGGCCGAGTGGAAAGCTCCAGCGATGAGATCAATGACAACACCAGCATCATGATCGCGCTGCCACAGGCTGCTTCACGATAATGACCATGTCGGGAGCTATCTCTCATGCCAGTTGAGGTGATCTTCGGCCTCGGTATCTTGCTGTTGCTAGCACTGCTGGTTAATGCTGCACTGCTATATCGTTCAACGGTACGCGCTGTGACTACACATCGCAGTGGCCAACGCTCCAAACTGCTCGCCAGTACTGCCATTTTGTTACTACTCGCCCTGATTCTGCTGATCACCCAAGCCGGCTTAGCGACATCTAAACAGCGGATGCAAAATCAGGCGGTGGATACACTGGCGGCCGTGACTGACACCATGGAAGCTGCCCTGGTCAGCTGGTTGGATGGTTGGAAATTCCGGGCGACATCCGTGACCGGCTTTCCTCGCTTTAAACAGCTGACAGCTGATTTACTGAAAGTACCGCCTAACGCGATAGCACTAAAACAAAGTGCACCGCTGCAGACCCTACGGGATATGTTCCAGCGTGTTCGCGATAGTTATGGTGATATGGGCTTCTTCATTATCAGTCCAAACCGAATAAACATCGGCTCGATGCGGGACGATAATCTGGGTCAGATTAATATCATCGACCATTATCACAGCTATTTACTTGCCCGCGCTTTCAACGGCGAGACTGTGCTTATTCCCCCGATGCAGACTGACGTGGCCTTGCCTACGAAGAGCGGGGAGCTAAGCCATAATGTTGCGACCATGTTTATTGCCTCACCGATAAGAGATGATAGTGGCGAAGTCATCGCAGTGTTGACCTTGCGTATCGACCCTATCGGTGAGTTTCGTTCTCTCACGGTCAGCGGCCAATTCGGCAGTTCGGGGGAATCCTACTTTGTCAGTGATGATGGACGTATGCTTTCCCCTAGCCGATTTGAACCCTCACTCCAGGCCATGGGGCTGTTGGCAGAAGATACCAGTTCGGTGCTCAACGTTACCCTAAACAATCCTGGCCGAGATCTCCACGATGCTCCCCTACAACCATCAGAACGAGACTCTCTTCCGCTATCCTTCAGCGCAGCGCAGATCGCTGCGCAGAGTACCGGTAGCCATAGCGAAGGCTATATGGATTATCGCGGGATCCAGGTGCTGGGCGCATGGCGCTGGGTCGACGAATTGGGCTTCGGAGTCGTCACTGAGATCGATCGTAATGAGGTATTAGAAGGCTATCTAGAGCTGAGAAACATTATCTCCGTCATCATTGTCTGTATTCTATTGCTATGTCTGATGATGGCATTACTCATCTTTTGGATAGGTCGCGAGGTCACCCTAAAGCTGCAGCAAGCCAATGCCCAACTCGAACACAACGTAGCTGAACGAACCTCCGATCTCAAAGACCGCGAAAATATGCTGTGGACGTTGTATGAATACTCCCCTGTCGCCTATGCCAGCCTCAACAGCGATGGTGGTTTTATTAAGCACAACGCGGCCTTTGCCGAACTGCTCGGTTATGACCGTCATGAATTTGAGCGTCTGACTTGGAACAACTTGTTACCCCCAACACAAGTCGAGGCAACGGATACCGCCTTTGATCACCTCGCTGCAGGCGACGAGATAAAAGATAAAGATGTCATACTACTGCGGCACGACAACACCAAGGTGACTGTCTCGCTGTCGGTAAAACCGACCGAAAACAGAGACGAATTGAACCTCTCTGCGTTAGATCTCTCAGCCCGAGAACAAGTCTTACAGCAACTTTCAGCCAGCGAATACCAGTTCCGAACCCTGACAGAGAACCTGCAAGGCGCCATCTTCCGCTATGAAATACACAACAATAATCTGGCAAATGCCAATGCTGTCTATATCAGTCCACGCTGGCAAGATATCACCGGTTTTCCAGCAGAAGACTACCTTGGCAGCCAACCAAAGCGGAAGCTGTCGGAGCTCATAATCACGGAAGATCAACACATCATTCCACAAGCGTTATTCATATCCCAAAAAGAGCGCAAGCCGACCGATGTAACAATAAGACTGCACCGACGTGGTGATGCCAATGACATGAGGATTGTCAGCATCAGTGCGTCATTCAATTTTGACGAACAGGGTATAGCAACCCTGTTCGATGGCACCATGTTCGACATTACCGAGCAACAACAGCTGCAACTAAAGCAGCAAGAGAGCGATGCGCGAATACGCAATATTCTGGAGACCGTCCCTGACGGTATCATCGTTATTAACCAACAAGGAATAGTCGAAACATTCAGCCCTGCCGCCGAACGTATGTTTGGCTATGCCGCCTCAGAGGTGGAAGGACAAAATGTTTCCATGCTGATGCCCGCAGACATCGCAATTCAGCACGATAATATTTTAGCTAATTACTATCCTGGAAAGCCCTCTAGCGTCGTCAACAATGAACGTGAAGTGACAGGCAAAACTAAAGCTGATGAAGAGTTTCCGATGAGCCTGATGGTTGGCAAATCAACTCGGAATGGCCAGCTCAGCTTCACCGGTATTGTCAGAGATATCACTAAGCGCAAACAAGCAGAGGACAAACTGAAAGAGAGCGAAGACCGACTTGATGCCGCTTCATCAGGTGCCGGTCTTGGGGTCTGGGATTACTATCCCACCCAAAATATCGTCATGGTCAATCAACATTTCGCTCATATGCTGGGCTACTCAGCCAAAGAGCTCCTGGTCTCCAACGAGAAATGGTCAAGTATCAAAGGGGGACATCAAGGCCTACAGCAGGTGACCCACCCTGATGACAGAAGCATTAACGATGAACATTTAGCTGAACTGAAAAGAGATCCCAGCGCCCCTTATCAGAGCGAGATCAGACTAAAGCAGAAAGATGGTCAATACCGCTGGTTTTTAAACGTTGGTCAGGTCTCACGCAAAGATAGTCGAGGCTACCCAGTACGATTCAGCGGTGTATTTCTGAATATTCAAAAGCAAAAAGAGCTACAAGCGGAGACCTCCAAGGCAAAAGAGATAGCAGACTTAGAACGACAACGGGCAGAAGAGGCTAATCAGGCGAAAAGTGACTTTCTCGCCAATATGAGCCACGAAATCCGCACCCCAATGAACGCGATCATCGGCATGTCGCATTTGGCCCTGCAAACAGAGCTCAGTCATAAACAAAGAAACTATATTGAAAAAGTGCATCGCTCTTCAGAAGCACTGTTGGGCATCATCAATGACATCTTAGACTTCTCGAAAATCGAAGCTGGCAAGCTGGATATTGAATTGATCCCGTTTCGTCTCGAAGACGTGCTAGATGGTTTAGCCAATCTTGTTGGGCTTAAAGCTGAAGAAAAAGAGCTGGAATTACTGTTCGATATTGAGCCTGATCTGCCCACCGCACTGATAGGTGACCCCTTGCGTTTAGGGCAGATCCTAACAAACCTGGGTAACAACGCAGTGAAGTTCACCGAGTCTGGCGAGATAGTGATCTCAGTGAATAGCAGTAAGCTCAGCGATGACTCAACCACCCTCTCTTTCGCCATCAGAGACACTGGCATAGGGATGACGGACGCACAGCAAGCCAAGCTGTTTCAGCCCTTTACCCAGGCCGACAGCTCCACCAATCGGAAGTACGGTGGCACAGGACTGGGGCTGGCCATCTGCCGCAAATTAACAGAGTTGATGGGCGGCGAGATCAGCTTACAAAGCAAGCCAGACGTTGGCAGTACATTTAGCTTTACCCTGACATTTCAAAGACAACAGGTGGAGCTCGCCCCCACACGAGCTGGCGAAGATGCCGTGGCCAAGCTCAATATCCTGGTGGTTGACGACAATGCTTCAGCCAGAGAGATCCTTTGCAGCCAGCTATCCCGCTTTGGTTGCCAAGTAGATGCTGTAAACAGTGGTCAGCTGGCCATTGAAGCCCTCCAGCAACAGAGTTATCAGTTGGTCTTGATGGACTGGCGCATGCCTGCCATCGATGGTGTAGAAACAGTGCGAAGAATACAAAATTCCACACTCATCGAGCCGCAGCCAAAAATTATTATGATCACCGCTTATGGCCGCGAAGAGTTATCTGCCGCCGCCCACGGTATAGAGTTTCACGGCCTACTCACCAAACCCCTGACCCCCTCATCACTGCTTGATGCGCTCATGCTGGCAATGGGGCATCAGGTCGCCGACATTAGCCGCCACCAGCAGCGGCAAGGGCTCTCGCTGGACGCGATAGACAGATTGCGAGGCGCGAACGTTTTGGTCGTCGAAGACAACGAAGTCAACCAGGAGCTGATTGAGGAGCTACTGACACAACAACAGATCAAGGTATCCTTGGCAAATCACGGTGAACATGCATTAGAACTGCTCAATGAGACCAGCTTTGATGGGATCCTGATGGATTGCCAGATGCCGGTGATGGACGGCTACACCACCACCACTCTGATCCGCCAGAATCCGGAATGGAAGAGCTTACCTATTCTCGCCTTAACCGCTAACGCCATGGCGGGAGACCGTGAGAAAGCAATCAAAGCGGGTATGAACGACCACATTCCAAAACCGATTGATGTACAAGAGATGTTCACCACGATGGCACGCTGGATCACACCGGCGACACCGATCCAACGGCAACCGGAAACTACTGAGACAGCTGGTGCTGACGCAGAAGCTATGCCCATACCGGAGATCGCTGGCGTGAACATCCAAGAGGGGTTAGCCCATACTCAGGGAAACCATTCGCTCTATCTCAGATTACTCTCAAGGTTCGCCACGAGTCAGGCGGAGATGCCAACTCGCTACCGCGATGCTTGGCAGCAAAATAATCAAGAAGCTGCAGTAAGGGAAGCACACACGCTAAAAGGTTTGGCCGGCAGCATTGGCGCCTCACAACTCGCCGAGCAGGCGACATTGCTGGAAGCTGCAGCACTGGCTGGTGATGTGGCCGAAGAGTTAGCCCAAGAGGTTGAATCTCAGCTTGAACCGCTGATAGCGGCACTAAGAGCATTAAATAGTGATAGTGCTGAACAAACTACCGGATCGGCAGAGGCCGCTCCTATCGACAAAGAGCTCGCTGAGAAGATCCTCAACCGATTGGCTGAGTTGGTGAGTAATTATGATGCCGATGCCGGTGATTATCTCGCTGAAAACAAGACGGTATTACAAGGCAACACGCTACAACCACTGATCAACAAGCTCAGCAATGCTATCGATGAATATGAATTTGAAACCGCTCAGGCAGTCGTAGAGCAGATGAAACAAGTGATCATTTCGCCGTAACTGACGGCGACTAAGAGAGTGAGGTGAAGGACGTGACGAACGATAAAGCAACGATCCTGGTGGTCGATGACACGCCAGAGAACATTGACGTTCTGGCTGGGTTGCTAAGAGATGATTACAACGTCAAAGCAGCTAAAAATGGCGAGATTGCGCTGAAGATCGCTCATTTGTCACCCCCTCCTGAACTGATCCTACTAGACATCATGATGCCTGGCATTGATGGCTACGAGGTGTGTCGCCGACTAAAAGAAGACCCCGTAACCAAACATATACCGGTGATCTTTGTTACCGCCAAAATCAGTCCGGAAGATGAGCTACGCGGCTTGGAGCTGGGAGCTGTGGACTACATTACCAAGCCCATTAGCCCACCCATTGTTAAAGCTCGGGTAAAGACCCAACTGGCGCTCTTTAACCAAAACCGAGAACTCGATAGAAAGGTAAAGGAACAGACCGCAACCATCGCTGAAACCCGGCAAAAAGTGATTGAGCGCCTCGGCCGTGCCGCTGAATATAAAGATAATGAAACGGGGATGCACGTTGTTCGGATGAGCCATTATTCACGGATACTAGCGGTCGCCGTCGGCATGAATGAAGCCGATGCCGATCTACTTAAAGCCGCCGCTCCCATGCACGATATAGGCAAAATCGGTATTCCCGATCGCGTTCTACAAAAACCAGGCAAACTGGATGCAGAGGAGTGGGAGGTTATGCAAAGCCACGCCGTTATCGGTGGCGAGATCCTTGGCGACGACGAATCGGAACTACTGAAACTGGCAAAACTGGTGGCACTAACCCACCACGAAAAATGGAATGGCAAAGGTTATCCCAACGGTCTTGCTGGTGAAGATATCCCCCTGGAAGGGCGTATTGTCGCCATTGCTGATGTCTTCGATGCCCTGACCTCAGAGCGCCCTTATAAAAAGGGCTGGTCAGTGGAGGACGCCATTGCACTGTTAGAAAAAGAGGCGGGCGAGCATTTTGACCCTCGCTTGGTAAAACTGTTTGTTGCTGAATTACCAAAGGTACTCGAAGTCAAAGCATCCTTCTCTGACTAGCCGAAGAGATTAATAAGCATAAAAAAGGGTGCCAGATGGCACCCTTTTTAGTCTTCAACAACCACTGAATTAGTCTTGATACAGCACAGTTACAGCCGTACCTTCAGCCACAATAGAGCCACTGACCTGACGTCCATTACCCGCCGCTGGATCAGATTTCTCCATTGCCACTTTCCAAGTACCCGATGGCAGCTGGTAAGTGAAATTATCAGAACTGTTGTAGATGACGATGATCTGCTTCCAGCTATCACCGTGATACTCAGCAGCAATGCGGTTTACCAACACACCGTATCGTGGGCGCTCGCTGATCACATCATTGTTAATCGCATCCCAACTGGTCAGCCTAAATCCTGGGTGTGCATTGCGCATGGCGATCACATCCTGGTAATAGGCGAATACATCAGCGTTATCCTGCTTCCAGTTCCAGTAGTACTGGTTGATGCTATCTGGTGAACGGTAGCTGTTATGATCTTCCTGTTTGTCACGCATGATCTCGACACCACCATGCAGGAAAGGCACGCCCTGACTGGTCAATACGATACCATTGGCAAACATCTGAATACGGCGCAGGTAAGTCGAACTGCGGGACACACCATTAAGGTCAGCCCACTGTAGGATCTTATCCCTTAGTGCCAGATTATCATGGGCAGACACATAGTTGATGGTCTGCTCCGGATCCATCGCAAACATCGGATCCCAAGTATCGATAGCCTCATTAGGATTGCTGTTGGAGTAACGGATAGCGCCACGAGAGCCCACTTCTATGCGCCAAACATCAGGGTTGTTGTTGAAAGCAAAACAATCACCGGCATTACATCCAGCTTGATCATTCAGGCCTTTAATCGCTTCACGGAATTTAGGGTTGAACACACCAACGCGGGCATCGGCAATTCGACCAATAGTGCCTAAACGTACGCGCTCAGCTTCTCTAGGATCGCTGGCATAGCCGTTCCATGGTTCACCATAAATAAGCAGGTTACGGTCAGGGAAAGTCGCGTTCAGGTGGCGTCCCCACTCCCCTACTTCGTCATAATCAAAGATACCAATCAGGTCAAAGCGGAAGCCATCAATGTTGTACTCGCGCACCCAATACTCCAACGAGTCGCGGATCATCCTGCTCACCATTGGCACGTTAGCATCAACAGAGTTACCCGTACCTGAGAGGTCGCTGTCGGTGTAGTACTTGTCGGTAATGTTCTCAAACATCTCATCGGCGTAGGTATGGTTGTATACCACATCCATCACTACCCGGATCCCAGCTTTATGGAACCCATCGACCATCTGCTTGAATTCACGAGCACGATTTTCATAATCGTAAGGAGTTTGTGAATAGCGCTCTTCTGGCACATTAAAGTTACGTGGATCGTAACCCCAGTTATAACAATCGGTATCTGCCACATCAGGACAAGAGCCAAAGTCATACACAGGTAGCAACTGCACATGGGTAACACCCAACTCTTTCAGGTGATCAATACCTGTCGCCACGCTGTTATAGCGAGTACCAGGCTCAACCATACCTAAGAATTTACCGCGCTTCTCAGCAGACACACCGGCACTGGCATGGATGGTGAAATCACGAATATGCACTTCATAGATCACCGCGTCTTCACGGGCGGCAAATGCTGGCGTAGGAGCCCAGTCCGCCGCTAGATCTGTACGGCTCATATCCATGACGATGTTATTTTGCGTATTCGGCTCAACCATCTTGCCGTATGGGTCGCGAACGGCGATATCGTTGATCATGAAGGAGTAGGTTTTCAGATGCCAATCACCGTCGACGGTGACCTGGTAAACATCATTGTAACCCTCAAACCCAGCAACTTTAGCCATCGCATAGGTTTGACCATCCAATCGCAACTCTACATTGCTGTGGTCGGGAGACCAGATAGAGAATGTCGTTTTATCGGCACTATAGATCGCACCTAATGTTGCGACCTCGTCGCCACCGCAATCAGTTTCACAACAGTCCGTCTCACAGCAATCTTCAACACAGATATCGAGCGGGGTGACGGTGTAAGCCAGCGAGAGATCGTTGACTGTGATCTTATAATCACCTGAACCCGTGTTAAAGATATCACCACCGGTCTGCTCTAACACACCATCAGCATTATTGTCGCCGTAGTTGGTCGCCCAATCACCATAGAGGTCAAACTTAAACCGCTGGTTTGGCTGACCATCAAGATTGACCTCCAGCTCCCACGTATTATCCGCCACTAACGCCATTGGGGTTGCCGTCCAACCATTGGCTGTGCCGCGGAAATTCAGGCTGGTAAAGTTCTTTTTGAAACCGTCAGGATCTTCATCACAACTGGCAACCGGCACCACATCAAGGTCATGACTGTCGCTAAAGAAAGTGATCTGGTAGCTCGCATTACCCGCCACGCTGTAATCGGCACCAGGGTAGTTTTCACTCCAATCGCCATAACGGTCAATTTTGAAACGCGGACCACCATTCCCGTCGCCATTGCCGAAGCTCTGACAAAGGGTGAGCTCGGTACCGCTACCAGCGGTTAGTGCCGTTGTCGCCCAGCCGTTTGGCGTACCACGAAAAAACCAATCCGCGTATGCGTTCGGTACCAACAAACCAGCAGCGATTGTGATTGCACACAATCGCTTTGCCGGGGTTCTCAGTAATTTAATGTTCATTTTAAGCCTATGTTTATTTTGTAATTTTAATCAACAAAAAACTAATATTGGGGTACAGATATATTGCAAAACAGGATGTCTAAGAGCCGATGAGGTAGTTTTAACTCACATGGTTACAAATTAACCAATCATCGTTATCAACTCAACGAAAATCGGTTGCAAAATGACGCCAATGTGATCGCTATCATCTTATTTTTCGACATTGATAAAAAGCACTCATTCATCACAGCAAAGCAGACAAAAAAGGGCTGGCTCAACAATTGAGCCAGCCCTCTGATTTGCTTAATCCATCGACCAATGCCAACGAATTAGTACATGGACACCGAGTAGCTCATGTCCTGATCATTAACTGTGACGATATAGAGTCCAGACAGACCAGTGAAGATGTCACTCCCAGCCTGATCCAGTACACCATCACTGTTGTTGTCGCCGTAGTTTTGTGACCAGTCACCATTCACATCAAACTTATAGCGCTGCTGATCTTGGCCATCAAAATCCACTTCCAATTGCCATGTATTGTTAGCGATCAGCGTCATTTCTGTGGCCGTCCAACCATTGGGCGTACCGCGGAAATAGAGCTGAGCGAACGTACTGGTGTAAGTCGTGCAATCACTGCAGACACTGATTGGCTGCAAGTCGTAGGCCATGGTGCTGTCATTAACAGTCAACAGATAGGTACCAGCAACGTCAGTATAAATATCACTACCCGTTTGCTCTAACACACCATCATTGTTGTTGTCGCCATAGTTCAGACTCCAATCACCGTTTACGTCGAGCTTGAAACGCTGCTCGCTTTGACCATCGAACTCCACCTCTAACTGCCAAGTGTTGTCAGCCGTCAAAGTCATCGCCGAATTTGCCCAGCCATTCGCGGTCCCGCGGAAGTAGATCTGATTCCAGTTGGATTGATAGCCACCACTGCTGACAGTGATAGTAGCTTCGGCCGAAGCGCTGGCACCTTCATCATCAGTCACTGTGACACCCACAGTCATAGTGCTGTTTGCCGTCACGGTGATACTTGAGGTGGTCTCACCTGTAGTCCAGAGGTAGCCGGCAATAGCACCGTCCGCATCACTGGAACCTTCTGCGCTTAACGTCACCAGCGTGCCCGCGTCTACACTCTGGCTGGCTGGCGTAATAACAGCCACTGGTATCTGGTTAGCAGGTACGGTCAAGGTGACTGACGTAGTGGAGGTTTTGCCGCCGTCGTCCGTCACTGTCACAGAGATATCCTGTGTCTCATTCACGGTGACAGAGATCGCTTCGCCCGTTTCACCGGTACTCCAGCTATAGCTAACAATCTCACCATCACTATCAGTTGAGCCCGCAGCAGACAACGCAACAACAGTGCCTTTCGCTACCGTTTTGCTCGCCGGAGAGATACTCGCTACTGGTGCTTGGTTTGTATCAATGTTTGGCTTGCCTGCAGTAATCACACCCGCAGCCAACGACCAGTCACCGCCTGTCACTTGATAGTTCTGGCCACCATTGTTGTCCCAAGCTCCGCTACAGTTGTTGGCGACAAACTCCAACGGCAGATCATCTTCCAGTTCAACGGTATAGCTGAACCAGTTTTCACCCAAGCTTTCCATCTGTACGCCAGGTGCCGTGGTCCAGGTTGTCGTGCCATCGATGGTGTAGTGCAGGCAGACTTGGCCCCAGCTATTGGTGTCCTTGTAGTACAAGTTTGAGCTGACCGTTTCACCAAGAATACTCATGGTGACACTGGTGGCATCAGTCTTACCGCGATCATCCGTCACGGTCACTGAATAAGTGTTTTTCTCATCCACAGTGACTGTAATTTCAGCAGTGGTTTCACCTGTGCTCCATTCATACCCTGCGATGGTGCCATCAGCATCAGTAGACTCAGCAGCACTCAGTACCATCTGGGTACCTCGCTCTACTTTTTGACTGCCTGGGTTGATCACGGCAACAGGACGCTTGTTACCATCCCAATCATCACTAAAGAAAGCACGCTCACCAGCGACATCACCATTGACGTCTTCGATCAACTTGCCGCCTTCATTCTTGAATCGACCAGCACCAACGTATACCTGTTGGATCTCACTGCGAGTAACGTTGCCTTTGGTATCAACGGCTTCGATATAGTAATCGAGCAACTGCTCCTGATACTCATCGATGTAGGTGTAGAAGAGGTTACCGATCTTCTGTGCCGGTACCACTTCAAACATCTCTTTGCCCGCAGGTTGCCACTCAACACCATTGATGTCTGGGGTCAGATCCCGCTCCACCATGTCAAACGACTTCCAGTCACCCACACGCGACGGATCTACCGCAGGATCTGAGCTATGAGCTTTAGGATCGTAAAGCTTAAATGTCTTATCGTTGGCGTCTGCCCACTTGTTCGTGTGGGTACGCACCTTCACTTTGATATCCTGCATGCCACTGACATCAAAGGCATAGGTGTATATAGCAAACTTGGTGTCGGCGTACAGCGATGCCCAACCTTCCGCTTTACTCTTGTTTGCGCTGCCCGGATTGTATGGATAGCGCTGCGGCCACCAAAGTGATGGGCCAATGCTATCTTTGCTGATGTTGGCTTCAACGTACGGCTGGGTAAAGTGCAACGACTGATTGAACGAAATAGTCGGTTTGACACCATCATCCACGTTCTCATCGTAGTAACCGAAACCAGAATCAATTGCGGCGATCAGGAAGTACCAACCCAACTCGGCGGGGTTTGCACCACCGGCGTAGTTATTATCCGCATCACCTTTCACCGGATATGAAAGCATCCAAGGGTTCAACTGGTTACCCGGATAGGTCACTTCGTGATCCATAGCCGTGGTTGGCTGCCAGTAGTTCGGGTTGTCCAGTAACCAGATCTGCTCTGCCGTCTTGGCATAGTTCTCTGCCGCTTGCAGCAAAGCAAAATTACGCTCTAAATAGTGGTAACCAAACTCCATCGATACCATATGCTCGCGCGATGCGACGTAATCAGTGTCATTGACACGATTAAAGTCAGCCATCTGGCCTGCCCACACACCCATCGGGATATGCCAGTGATACCACGTAGGATCCGCAGAGGAATCGCGGGTATCGATCCAGGAACCATCTTGTACGTGAACCACGTCATTTTCAGGGATAGGATGGGCTTTCAGGTATTCATCAACCCCTTTACCGGTAACGCCAGAATCAGCATAAGTCACGCGACCAGAGTTATACCAAGTGTTGGAGTCACCAGCACAGCCCTGCGAGTTATCGCCGTCATGAGCGATAACGAAGTACTGCGTACGACCGATAGTGGTGGCATCCAGCTCATACGCCTTAATCGCATCAGCGGTGACCTTACATTGATAGCCCTCTTCCCAGGAGCTGGCTTGCTCGACTGGAATACCGGCCACTTTATGCTGCTCAGCAGTTTCAGGATCAACGTACTGTACCCAGTGCGGGATCGACGCAAACGGGAACTTATTCTGGGTGACCTGTGCTTCGTTAAACATAGGTAACGAGACCCAGTCACCGACATTGCTGACATTTTGCAGGTCAGCGCGGTTTGGTGGTGACACCATGGTGTCGACCCCAGGATCATTGAGGTAAGGATAGTCACGCAGGGTGCGTGAGTAGTGCACATTACCCAATACCGACCACTCAATACCCAACTTAGTCAAAGCTGGAATTAAACGCTCGGAAAAGCCTAACTCAGTAGGGAAAAAGCCTTTCGATGATCTGAATGAATCACCGAGGAAATAGTCCTGCGCCAGCGTTACATTCTGATAGATCAGATCTTTTAGGAAGTAATCATTACCCACCAACGGCCCCATCGAGTGGTGACCAGTGAAATGGATCGTATCCAAGGCATTATAGCCGTTGCTGGTTTTAGTGTTTTGCTGGGTTTCACGCCAGTAGTTGCCCCAGCCTGAATGGTAATCGCCCAACAAGCCCAGCTCAGTAAAACTCTGCACGTTGTTGATCACTGAGGCTGACATAGTGACATGAGTCTGGCTCAGAGGATGACTGCCATTGTTCGCTTTTGCCGTGTCTGAAGGCCAGCCCTGATACGCACCTACTTTGGCATGATGCGAGTAGTAGGCAACCAAATCATCATGGGGCATGGGTGCACCACTGCCCGGAATAAAGAAGCTGTAATTAGCTGGCGGATTCTGCTTGAGCAGGATCACCTGGCCGTCATAGGTATAACGGATAGGCGCACCAACCGCCGTTGCATCATATGTCGACACATCATAAAACGGCCAGAAGTTGGGCATATGGTTATGGTAGATATGGGTGGCTGCGATCTCAGCATGAACAGCTGGCAAGCCGCTCAAGCCCAAACCTAAGCCAAGCGCGATCGCAGAGACGCTGCGCTTTAACTTAAAACACGAGGGTACACATTTATTTTTCATTATTTTTTCTCTTTCCAAACGATGATTCACGTTCGGGCTCAGACCAGTGCCGAGATGCATATCTCGTCCATTGAAACACGCAGGTAGTTACCGGGTTCGAACCCGCTGCGACGCAGTCAATGCGACGCGATATAGAGGTAAAAGTAAAAGGTGTAGAAGGTGCCACCCACCTCCCAAAGGAGAAGAGATGAGTGGCTAAGGGATCACATGACTTATGGCGTTGTGAAGGTATATGTCATGTCGGCATCATTTACCGTCACGCCCAACGTTTCATTGGCGTTAGTGTAAATGTCAGCACCGGTTTGCTCTAAGCTACCATCAGCACCGTCATCGCCGAAGTTGTAGCTCCAGTCACCATGGACATCAAACTTGAAGCGCTGGTCAGCTTGACCATCAAAGGCCACTTCCACGAACCAAGTGTTATCGGCAACCAGCGTCATCGCTGTTGTCGTCCAACCATTGGGCGTACCGCGGAAATAGAGTGAATCTAAGTTGCTATTAAAACCGCAATCATCGCAAGCAACGGGCTTGATGGTGTAAGTCATGGTGTCGTCATTAACCGTCACTAGATATTCACCAGAAACATCAGTGTAGATATCAGCACCGGTCTGTTCCAAGCTACCGTCAGCACCGTCATCACCGAAGTTGTTGCTCCAGTCACCCAGTACATCAAACTTGAAGCGTTGCTCAGCTTGACCGTCAAAGCTAACTTGGATCTGCCAAGTGTTATCCGCAATCAGGGTCATTGCAGAAGCATTCCAACCATTAGCAGTGCCACGGAAATTGAGGGCATCGAGGTTACTCACGAACTCACCTGGGTCAACAACAGTGACATTGGCAACCGCGGTGTCCGTTTGACCAGCAGTGTCGATAACAGTGACTGTTACTTGCTGTGGGCCTACCTGATTGAATGTCACCTGGATGGTGGCATCGCTGTCACCTGTGCTCCAGTCATAACCATCAATACCCTTATCATCGGTAGAGTCGGTCGCGCTGAAAGTCACGGTATCACCGAGATCAACCGTCACTGACGAAGGTGTCACCACTGCGACTGGTTTCTCATCAACACCCTCAATCAACTTCAGTTCATAGGTCATGGTGCTGTCGTTAACACGTACAGCATACTTTCCTACCACATCAGTAAAGATGTCAGTACCGGTTTGCTCAAGCGTGCCATCAGCACCGGTATCACCGTAGTTTTCACTCCAGTCACCATTCACATCAAGCTTGAAACGCTGATCAGCCTGACCATCAAATGTCACTTCGGCTTCCCAGACATTCTCTTCGACACATGTCATTTCAGTCGCTGCCCAGCCATTAGCTGTGCCACGGAAGTGCAAGCTACCAAAGCGACATTCTGCTGGTGCATCACCGACCTGGATATTCACTTCAGCTGTACCAAACAGGCCGTCGTTATCTTCAACAGTCACGCTGAATGTCTGCAGACCTTCGGTATCCAAAACCTTAGTGATCGCAGCAGTTGTCTCACCAGTACTCCACTGATAACCAACGACATAGCCGTCGGCGTCAGTTGACGAGCTGGCATCAAGCAATACAGAGGTACCCACGTCAACACGGGCAGGTGCACCAGTAATCACAGCGACTGGCTTATCTTTAACGTCTGGCTGGAAACCAACATGGATCGCCGCAGCGCTATATCCAGCAACCACGAAAGTAGCGAAACCATTATCATCCACTGTAACGATATCGCCTTCACACTCATCAAGGTTGGACATCACATCGCAGTAATTACCCGGCTTAAGGCCAGTCTGCAATGTCTGATTCAAGGTGCCACCTTCGTTATTGATCACAACAAAACCGCGGTCACCACGACCAAAGGCAATCTGGTTATTATTGTTATCCCACCAGTTAGCTACTGGTGCATCTCCAGCTTCATTGCGGAACCCTACCATGTTGGCAATATTGCCCCAGCGATGCTGACATACCCACTCATCACTATCACAATCAACCGAGCTACCTGGGCGGCCTTGGTCACCATTACTGAATGCAAAACTACTATGAACTTTTGGCGTACCGAAGGGGTGAGCCAACATAAACACCGTAGCTAGATTCTGTGCGCCATTTGGATCATCATAATGAATCGTATTACCACCACCATGATTACGTTCACGGTCATGGTTAGTCACGAAAACCCAGGCTTTATCGCTGCCAATAGACATCCAGCTATCACCAAAGGTTTCTAACCATTTCAGCTGGCCATCAACAAAAAGCTCTTGCATCTTTACGGCGTAGCCAAATTCGGTCAACAGTGGATACATCCAGTCATAATCATCCAAGCCAACAGCATCGCCGTTGTCGATCACTTCAAGGAATGCCCAAGGATTACCGGCTTTTTCCAAAATAGTATTCAGTTCGCTAGGACGAATAGATTTAGCCGCATCGATACGGAAGCCAGCCACACCCATGCCTGTCAATTTGTTCAGATAGGCGGCAAGTTTATCCTGTGTCGCTGGGTTTTCAGTTCTGACATCAGGCATACCATCCAACTGGCAGCCCCATGTTGACTCACGATCATTCCAATCGATTTTGCTATAGCAGGTATGAAAATCATTACCCCAACCATCCATATCTGGGTAGTCAGCATTGTTACTGTTCCAAACGGAGCCACCGCTACCGACACCGAAACCTGCAGGGTAGTTAGCCATATGGTTGATCACGGCATCCGCAATAACCTCTACACCCACCGCGTTACAGCGCTGGATCATATCCTGCAGCTCAGCTTCATTACCGCTACGGCTAGTTAAATTAACAAAGCTGACAGGCTGATACCTTACCCACCAAGCGCTGTTATTAGGATCATTCGGAGCATCAACATGCTCATTAGGCGGAGAGATTTGTACTGCGTTATAGCCTTTTGGGCCGAGGAATGTTTCACATTCGTTGGCGATCTCTGTCCACTTCCATTCAAACAGGTGAACAGCCACATCTTTCGAATATGCCTGGCCTGATAGTCCTAGCATCGCCGCCGCGATGGCGCTGATACTGGCTGTCTTTGCTAGCCGCTTCATGATATTTCCTTCGTGTATGAACCTGTCTCGGTTCTTGCTTAAAGTTTCCACGCGACTGCTTCCTGCGCGGATTAAAAAAAAGGTCGCCTCACTAACGAGTCAAACCTTTGAATTCTTCGCCCCAATGACGCTTTGTCACCACTAAAACGACGTTAAACACCCTTCACAATGAAAATGCTGCGCTCCTTTTCATCCCCATCACAGATGGCTCTCGATCCAACAGCACCTTCAGCTAAAATTGAAGCAGGGTACGTTACCGCTACCATATTTAACATCAAAAATATGGCAATAATGAGCTTAACCTGACAAATGTGTATGCGTTTACCGCGTCATCCAAGCAAGCTGATAACTTGGAGCAAGCCGCCAAAGCAGCGAGTAGCCACATCCGCACACAAAGTAACAAAGCAAATTAAGTCATATTTATCAGCAGTATTCGCAACGAATTTTCGATAATAAAAAAAATAGCAAATACAAATCTACTAACGGGTAACCAACGTCAATTTTATGACAGATGATAAAATAGCCAGTTGGCGTTTGTTATTCAATCAAAATGTTAGATCTAAGTTATACAGTGAGATCGGTATCATAAGGCTGTTTAAATTACATACAGAGGCAGGGTTAGTTAAGCAAAAACTGTTCTGGATCAATGCGAGAAAAGGTTTTCAAATCGCTTTTTGTTGCGGGTGAGAAAGCTGTCGTTATTTGTATATTGATTGGCGCAATATGATAGTTTTTTAACATATAGGCACGTAAATTCAGCCATGAGATCGGATCGCGCAGCTAGCCATTGGCAACATCAATGCCGCGAAATGACCACCGCGGCGATAGGAACCAAATAAAGCAAACACTAAAACAGTGAGCACTTAACCCCTTCGGGCGAAACAAAAAAACATGGAGCTGGCGCCAATTTTAACTCTTATTTCAGTTCAGCGAAGCAACTCAAGACAACGCCATGACGATATCAAGCTCGTTTGAATTACGCTGTTGATTTCATAACGAATATAGATCACTTCACACAGACACATTTTGTAAAACATCTACCAATAACCCTACCCATAACGAGGTGGTTCCTATGTTAATTTATTGTTGCCAGTTTCATGTGAGGAGCCAGCAGAAACTTCTCGCTGCCACCTCAGGGTGATTGGCTCTAATAAATCCAGGGATCGAATTAATATGATAAAAAAAACTATTAAATGGCTGGGTGCCAGCTTACTCACCCTCGTGCTGCTTGCTGGCGCCTTTGGTGCCCATGAATGGTACGCCGACAAGCCCATACTATTCCGCGCCTTTCTTGACCGCGAAGTGGTCAAAATCGCGTTTGATAGCCCAGAAACGCTCACCTCGCTAGGCTTTCTTGAGTCGGTCGGTATTACGGGGCACAACGCCAAACTTGATGATGACAGACCGGAGAAAACGACCGAACTGTTTGCCACGATTAAACAGTTTCGCGCCGGGTTAGATCAGTACGATGACCTTGAGGGGCAAGAAGCATTGTCACAAGAGATCACCGCCTATTTACTCGATACTTTTATCGCTGCAGAGCCATACAAGCTACACACTTACCCGGTCAATCAGCTATTTGGCGTACAAAATGGCTATCCCAGCTTTATGGAGGCACAGCATCAAGTAAACAGCCTCGAAGACGCAGAGAATTACATTGCCCGCCTTCAAGATGTGCAACGTAAGTTCGCCGAGAATCTACAAGGGCTCAAATTAAGAGAGGAGGCAGGGATCATCCCTCCCCGTTTTGTTATCGACCGCGTATTGGATGAGATGCAAGCGTTTGTTGCCACGCCTACCGATGAAAACATTCTTATCACCTCTTTCGGTCGCAAGCTAGAAAACGTAGATAGCATCAGTACGGAGCAAAGCGCTGCATTATTGGCACAAGCCACTACAGAGATGACAAACCATGTCTATCCTGCCTACCAGCTGTTTATTGACTACTTCACCGCCCTAGCAGACAAGGCTGGCAGTGACGACGGCTATTGGCACCTACCCAATGGTGATCAAGCTTATGCCCTAGCACTCAAACTGTTTACCACCACAGATTACACCGCCGACCAGATCCATGATCTGGGATTAACTGAAGTCGACCGCATTCAAGCACAGATGCTGACGATACTAGCAGCACAGGGCATCACGACCAGTCAGGGTTTTACCGCCGCAATGGCCGAATTGTCAGACAAGCCCGAATTCTACTATGAAGATAGTGATAGCGGACGCGAGCAGATCCTAGTCGACTACCAGCTGATCCTCGATGAGATCAATACAGGCCTCGACGAGGCTTTCCGCATTCGTCCAAAAGCAGGTATGGAAGTGGTACGTATTCCCGAGTTCAAAGAAAAAACATCCCCTGGCGCGTACTACCAGCAGCCCGCCATTGACGGCAGCCGCCCCGGTCGATTCTTCGCCAATCTGTACGACGTCAAAGCGACCCCTAAATATGGTATGCGTACCCTTGCCTACCACGAAGGCATTCCTGGTCATCACTTCCAAATAGCCATCGCCATGGAGCTGGAAGGAATGCCTTTCGTCCGTCGCATGGCACCCTTTACCGCTTATACCGAAGGCTGGGCACTCTATGCCGAGCAACTAGCCTGGGAACTTGGCTTTCAGGATGATCCCTACGACAACATCGGTCGGCTAGGTGCTGAGCTGTTCCGCGCAGTGCGCCTGGTCGTGGATACCGGTATTCACCATAAACGCTGGACTCGCGAACAGGCCATCGACTATATGTTGGCCAATACCGGTATGGCAGAAAGCGATGTCGTAGCAGAGATTGAACGCTATATCGTTATGCCTGGTCAGGCAACGGCCTATAAAGTAGGGATGATCAAGATCCTCGAGTTGCGCCAACGCGCGCAGCAGCAGCTAGGTGATAGATTTGATCTACGGGACTTCCACGATGTGGTACTGAAAAATGGCGCTGTACCCTTGGATATCCTCGAACGTCTGGTGGATAACTACATCGCAGAGAACAGCATCTAGTTCACCCACAAGCCGATAAAAAAGGCCCCGAATCACGGGGCCTTATCTCAATAAGCAAACCGTAGGCGATCAGAACTTAAACTGGCCAACCAGCCCCTTTAAGCGATCCCCTAACTCTGCCAGCTTTTCACTGACACCCTGCGCATTCACCGCAGAGCCTTCGGCTTCAGTGGCGTTATCTGCAATCTTGATAACGCTCTGATTAATGGATTCTCCCACCGTGCTCTGCTCTTCTGAAGCGCTGGCGATCTGCTCATTCATATTGCTGATTAGGCCGATGGCATCGGCAATCGCTTGCAGCGCAGCCGTGGCTGCAGTCGCTCTCTCCACTGCGGTTTCTCCCGCTTCACGGCTATTACTCATCGTCGTGATCGCTTCCCTGGATCCGCTTTGTAAGCGCTCAATCATCTGCTGGATCTCTGCAGTACTCTCCTGCGTCCGTTTCGCCAATGAGCGCACTTCATCCGCCACCACGGCAAAGCCGCGCCCCTGCTCACCAGCCCGCGCCGCTTCAATCGCTGCATTCAATGCCAACAGGTTGGTTTGCTCTGCGATACTACGGATCACATCCAGAACGGTAACAATCGATTCCACATCATTGGCCAAGGTCTCGATGGCACTGGCACTGTGGCCGATCTCTGATTCCAATTGATTGATCGCATCAGCCGTTTGCGCGACCACATGCTGTGCTTCCGCCCCACCTTCATCCGCTGACGAGGCAGCTTTCGCCGCATCTTCCGCCGAACGTGCCACTTCCGCTGATGACGCACTCATCTCATTCATTGCGGTCGCCACCAAGTCGGTCTCTTCACGCTGCGCCTGGATCGTGGATTTTGTGCCATGGGCTAAATCTGCCATTTCGATACTGGTATCAGTTAACTCCGATACAGCACTGCCAATCTGCGCAACCGTCTTATGCACCTTATCAACAAAATCGTTGAATGCAGCAGCAAGCGCACCAATCTCATCATCAGCTTTAATCACCAGCCGCTGAGTCAAATCACCGTCACCTTGCGAGATCTCTAACAGACGATCTTTCACCGTGGTCAGGCGCTGAGTTAAACGCTGGGACACTATCAATACAAAGCCCAAAGCGATAGCGAAGACGACAATGGCGACGGTGAGATAAAGCGCCAAGATGCTATTCAGTGTTTCATCCTGCTGCGCTTCAAGCTCTGCGGCTTTCTCATCGATGAAATCGATATAGGTGCCAACGCCAATCATCCAATCTAATTCTGGCAACGAAGCGGCGTAACTTACTTTCGGTTTAGGGTCGCTCGAACCCGGTTTTGGAAAGCTATAAAACACATAGCCTCCCCCACCCTGCGCTTTGCTGATCAGATCCTTCACAAAAAATACGCCATCTGCATCCTTTAAGCCGATAAAGGAATCCCCGAGACCTTTATCTGAACTGCCAAGCAGGCGACGCACGCCCTGACTGTCATAACCAAAAAGGTAACCATCATCACCAAATTTGATATGACTAAGCAGCTCTTTTACCCGCAAGGCCTTTTCATCACGACTAAGACTACCGTCACTGAGTACGGGTTGCACCGACGACTTGGCAGATTCAATCAGATTCTTCAGCTTTAGTTTTTCCGCCTCTAACAAGGTCAGTCTGGAGGAGTCGATACTCACTTGAGAGACTTGATTCAACTGATACACAGTCAAAAAAGAGGTGATTAAAAACATCGCTAGCGTTGGCAATAACGCCAACAGCAGCATTTTCTTACGCATACTCATGAAAGGATCCTTTTGGCAGATGCTTCATGCATCAAAAGTAATGGTTAACGCCATCCATAACGCTAAAGCATTAAATACCTATTAGCACCGTGCAGTTAAAAAAGACAGTCAAAACAGCCGTTACTCGACTAAAGTCGCAATCTCTTCTATCTGTTCAGGCAAGACAATCTGCCAGCGCTTTAACTGCTCACGACTAAAGATGAAATAGCCCGAATTTTCGGTAGAGGGGAAGCTGCTCATAGGTATTTTGTGGATAAACAACTCAGCCCGTTTTGCCGCAGCCCGCCCCTGCTCTTTTCCTGACATAACCAAGCCGCCAATCGTGCCACGCTTGCCGACTGCGAAGTCCCAAAAAGAGAAAATAGGTAAAGGTGTGTGTTGCGATGTCCACGCCAGTAAGGCGCTATCATCCACCTGCAGATCTTGCTCATCTAATAGCTTTTGATACAAACCCACCACCACGGCGTCAAAGCCCTGTTGTTGACTCGTCACGATAGATTGCTGCCACGCACTGACATGACTGACCTGTCGATGTTCCACCTGAATACCATAGACTGTCGTTGTCCCCCCACCATCAAAGGACTCTACTAAAGTACGCTGCGCCGTCGGGCTATCATCCCATAACACCAACACCTTTTTCGGCGGCAACGGCAGCAGTTCTCGTAGGTATGCCAGCGAACGCTTAAACAATGGCCGCTCAACCAATCCGGAAACATTCTCCAATTTCAGCAAGCCGTGATCCCTGGCATCACTATTGACGCCAAAATAGACCACCGGCGTACCGTGGTTGGAGATCCTTATTGTTAGCAAGGCCACCGCTTCATCATCACACAAGATCACCACATCAGGTTTCAGTGCAAGGTAAGTTTGCCACGCCTGTTCGGCTCTATTCTCATACGCATCGACAGGCAAGCGCTTGGCATCTAATTGATAAAAATGCAGTTGTGCTCTTTTAGCTAAAGCTTCTGTGATCCCCTGTTGATAATGGTCAACCCAACCGTAGCCTTGGTGATAACTATCAATCACTAACACCACAGGTCTTTTGGCGATGACGCTGAAACTGACACAACACAGCAATACACAGAGCAATTGGCGACTGAGTTTTAAGAGAGAGAAATGCTCGGTATCACTGATGAAAAAGCGCCGCATTAGCGTTCTACATAATACGTATATGGCCGTTAAGTTTAGTGAGCGAACAAGGGTAGAGATAGAAGTGACGTCACAAACCAATAAGTCAGCCAGTTTTTTTACTCGCAAGATGATGTGCGTCAACCTTCCACAAAGCAGGAAGTGACTGAGAGATGCAAATGACCAGCTCAGTATTTGATGGCTTAATTCGCCGAACATCAGGCAAGGATTAAACATCAGCGCCATGTCCGGCGCACCATAAAAAAGGGCAGTCAAAGACTGCCCTCAAGGTCACCATTCAAAGTGAACTAGTTAACGCATTAATATTGCGCTCTAGTTACCAATCAGCGCTGGAATACCTGGCAACTGACCAACGACGGCCAGAGAGCCAACACAAACCACAAAGGCCAAACCAGGGATCAGATACTTATCTTTCGCTGACAGCTCTTTGGCACGCTCGTGATCACCAATCAGTCCCATATTATCCAGCAGCATGGTGGTCGCCCAACCGAATACCGGGTTAACAAAGGCACAAGCGAAAATACAGATACCTGCACTCAAAGAATCTTTATGTTTGTGGATCATCTGCATACCCGCTTCCAGCAACGGCAGGAATACACCCACAATCAGTGCCACACGCAGTACCGGCTCCCACATTGCCAGATCCATTGGGTAACCCAGCACTGCAGCAAGAATACACAGAATACCGGTCAGCAGCGCACCGCCAGGAATAGGGCGTTTGGCGATAGCCGCTGGGATCATATAGGTACCCCATGATGACGCCAGATTACCGCCTCCAAGGAAAGAACCCACGCCCTGACGGATCGAAGCGCCGACCATGGTGTCATCGACATCCATCAGTACGCCTTTTGCTTCTTTTGGATAGTTAAGTTCCTGAAACACTCGGTGACCGAGATAGTCCGGCGACCACATAGCCACAGCCAGCAATGCAAAGGGCATTACCGCAATAAAATGGTTCAGGGAAGGCCAGCCCAACTGCCAACCGGTATCTTCACCCCACCAGTAGAGCGGACTAAAGTGTGGCAAACCCGGCTCTGAAGAGAACGCGAAGTCTGCGCCAAGGCCAAAGGCAACAATACCAGCCAATGCAGAACACAGCGGGATCGCCAACCAACGCTTACCAATTTTCGCCAGGTAGGCATAAACAAGTACGGTTACGCCAATCACCGCGAAACCGATATAGCCCTGATCCGTCGACGATGCCCACGCCTCAGTCTTGTTAATCTGCCCCATCAGGCCAAATGCCCCGAGATAGATCAACAGACCCCCTCGGACCCCGACCCCGGTGAGGGTCATTAATTTCGAGCCCCCCTTGGTATAGGCGAGTATCAGACCAAACACGCACACCATAATACCCAGTGCCAGTGGATGCCCTCCGGCCGCTGCGATAAGCGGGATAAGCGGGATCATCGGGCCATGGGTACCTGCCAGATTGGCATTCGGGTTCAGGATGGCAGAGAACAGAATAACGAACAGTGCACCTGCGATGAGCAGTTCATAGCGCACGTTTTCAGCCACAAATTCCGGCGACAAACCAAACTCAGCAGCAAATGCCGCAACCATGGCCGCCACCATAACAACTTTACCAATGGTGGCCGCTAATGCAGGCACCCAATCTTCAATCTCGATACTGTAGTCGCGGAATGGCAAATGAATGCCCCAGCGACGAAAGCTCATAATTTTAAGATCGTGATTCAAAAACTCTTCACGGCTTTCGAAATCCTGCGCTTTGCGGCGCATGTCCCGATAAAATTTCTGTTTATCTTTCGACATCTACTTTCTTCCTATGCTTTTTGCGGGGCTGTAGAGCGGCGCATAAATACTCCAATTACGCTCTGTATGCCGATCTTCAACCGGCACGAGACGACATCCCAGACGCTACAGAACACCTTTAAAACCTGTTCGCTTTAAAGGAGGAAATTCATGGCTACTTGGCTATCCCCGCTGGGGATAAAGGGTGCAATGTGAACCCTATGTAACTTGTAATGTTAAAAATTTGTCACAGTGTACGAGTGCTAAAAGAAACTACTTTGATTTAGGTTGTTTTGTGGGCAGTTGAATTCTGTATTTTGAAAGGGGCTTGGCCGAGATGCTAAGCCGCGCACATTTCCCATGTGGTGGTGGTTATACTGACAACCCAAGGGCTATTGACCTGAATGCGTAGTGACTTGAGTAGTGGATTGATATGAAAATTTCCGAACATGCGGATCACACCGAGCAACTGTTTGGTATCAGAGCGGAAGATATCCATAAATGGATCGACGGCTTTTTCGATCATGATGGCTTTGACCATTATCTGCGCCAAGGCAAGATAATGAATTACGACCCCTACGATCACCGCCGCTTTCGCCACTGCAAAGAAGCACTGGCAGAGGCCTATCAGGAGTTTGGCGATAAGTACTCCCGTAGCCAAATTAAAAACGTGGTGGAAACCCACATCAAGGATGATTACGACGGCTACCTGCCCTCTCGTGCTGACTTTGAAAACGGCACCTTCACCGCAAAATATCACGATGCGATCCATGCCGAAGAGCTAAGCGCGATACTCGATGCCAATGAGTTAGCCGACTACTTTAACGGCATCCGCGATGACGACCTGCCCGGTAAAAGCTTTGTCAGTAGTTTTGGTTTTCGCATCGTCATGCCCACCATCTTGGCCATTCTGCTGTTTGTCACCGCAATTATATTTTTCATCGTACCGCTGGTTGAGGACTCGATGGAGGGGCAAAAACGGCAGATGATCAAAGAGCTGACCTCATCCGCCGTGAGCATTGTCGATAGCTATGTCGCCCTTGAGCAACAAGGGGAATTAAGTTTGGCACAGGCACAAAGTAAAGCCGCCAGTGAAATAGAAGCAATGCGCTACGGCGATCAGAACAAAGACTACTTCTTTATCACCGACATGCACCCGCGCATGGTGATGCACCCCTACCGTCAAGATCTTAAAGGCCAGGATCTTACCCACTATACCGACAGCGAAAGCACCAACGGCAAGCAGATCTTTGTTGAATTTACCAAGCTAGTCGAAGCGGAACAGGAAGGTTACCTGAAGTACCTTTGGCAGTGGAAAGATGATCCCGACAAAACCGCGAAGAAACTCAGTTATGTCCATGGCGTAGAAGAGTGGCAATGGATAGTCGGCACCGGGGTGTACTTTGATGACGTACAGAAGGCGATCGATAAACTTGAACGCGCGCTGTTCTCCACCTTCTTCCTTATCACCCTCGGACTCACCGCGTTTATGGGGTATATCATCACTCAGAGCCGTACCATCGATAACCGCAAAAGACGCGCCGAGATCGCCCTGCATGAAGCCAAAGATCGCTACCGCGCATTAGTCGAATCATCCAACGAAGGTTATATCCTCGAAGCTGACGGCGACATTCTCTACTCAAACAACCGCCTACATCGCATGGTGGGTTATACCGACGCCGAACTAAAATCAGACAATATCTGGCATCAACTTTTTCCTGACAACCAACAAAACGCCCGCGTATTACAGCACCTGTCGCTGTTATTTAGCCATGCCGCCGAGCCCGGCGAATTTGAAGCACAGCTACAAACCAAAAGCGGTAAACCGCTCGATATTATTCTCAGCTCAACCAAACTGTTTTTCTCTGAGAAACATGGCCATGTGATCTCGTTTCGTCCCATCACCCGCAAGATCTATGGCGGCGCCTATGGCTTGGTGAAACAGGTCAACGACTATCAGGGCCTAGCCAGCCGTATCGTCGAAGAGATAGAACAGAGCGACAGTCAGGGCCATGTCGTCGAATCGCTGAATCAGTTGCCAGAGCTGGTCCGAGAGATGATTGATGCAGGGTCGCGCCCCGACAATCTGCGCCGTGCCATCGGCAGCGCTTATGACGCCGCGATCTGCCGCTTTATCGATCTCTCCATCATCGAACTGGGTGAGCCGCCAGTGCCCTTCTCCTTTATCTCATTTGGTAGTAACGCCCGCCACGACATGACACTGTTTTCAGATCAAGACAACGGCATCGTATTTGAGGCACCGGATGACAATGACAGCCTAAAGCAGGTGCGCCGATATTTTCTGCATCTGGCAGAACGGGTCTGTGGCTTACTGAATCAGGCGGGCTACAGCTATTGCGAAGGGTTGATCATGGCCACTAACCACCAATGGTGTTTAACCGTAGAGGAGTGGCAGGCCAACTTCAGTGAGTGGATAGAGAACGCCACCCCCAGCACCATCCTGGAGCTGAATGTGTTCTTCGATATTCGTGCCACTTATGGCGAAGCCGCACTGGTCGATCAGATCCAGCAACATATTGTTGAGCAGTGCCACGGCAACGATGCATTTCTGCCGAACTACGCCAAAAACTGCCTCTCCTACAAAGTCCCGCTGAACGCCTCGCAACAGATCAAAACAGAAAACTATGACGGCGTAGCATCGGTCAACCTGAAAGAGTGCCTGCGGCCGATGGAGATCTTCTGCCGCATCTACGCGTTAAAACACGATATCCGCGAAGCCAACACCATGACCCGGCTAAAACAGCTGGCCACGAAACAAGAGATAGACCAAAACACTTTTCGCGAAATGGTCTATATCTTCGACCATATCTGGCACCTGCGCTTTATGAATCAAATCGTTGAATACACCGACCTGCGTAAGGTCAACGACGTATTAGCGATTAACGACCTCACCGAATTAGAGCAGCAAAATCTGCGTAATGTACTGATACGAATATCCCTGTTCCACGACAAAATTAATCATGACTTTTTTGGCGGTAGCACCAGCTAATTTTCGTCTCAGATAGAAAATTCAACAAAGATAACATGCGCAAGCCTAGGAATTCCCTCAAAGGCGCTAATCTGCCTAGGCTCACTTTAAAAATATTCTATAGTTATCGTGGCGTTATAATTAAAACAGGCGCACCGAAGTCTCTCACGATATTTTTAACATCAGCCACAGAGCCCTCTCATGACAAGAATCGTTCTCGTTCTGACAATGACCCTGATTGGTTGCAGCGCTCCAACATTTGAAAGCGTTGTTCCCAAAGAGACCACATCTTGGCAGGTAATAGCAGCGGATGCTGACATTCTCAATGAACAGGGCAAGATTGTCGGCAAAGCCAGCTCTGACGCTAAAACAACCATTATTTTACCAGCTGACTATACCGATAGATTATGGCTGGGCGACGCCAACGAAGAGGCTCGAGCGGTTAAGCTAGGACAGAATAACCTCAAGATCCGCCCGTTTGATCATCTCATTATCTACCACATCATGGTCGGATACTTTGCTAACGCTGAACCTGACAATGACCGAGCCGGGTTATCCCATTGGGTTGGACCGAATTATGCCGGCGGTGATCTTCAGGGGGTACTGGGAAAACTGGATTATCTTGAGAAACTGGGGATAAACGCTATCTGGCTAAGCCCCACCTTTCCTAGTTTTACATCCCACGGCTATGACCCCGCCAACTACTATGGCGTCAATGGTGCGCTTGCGTATCCGGGAGATCCAACCAAGAGCCTCGCCTTACTTAAGCAAATCATCGATGGTGCACATCAACGGGGAATAAAGGTTTTACTGGATCTTCCGCTAAATCACGGCGCCACGAATTACGATTTTGAGAATGGTGATCCTAAAGGTTTTCGCCCTAAAACCACCGGAAACCGCCAGCCAGAAGAAGTATTTTTTGACAGCATCGGTGCCAACTTTGGCTACTGGGATGAAAAAGATCCCAATACCCGGCGCTTTCTGAAAGATGCCGCACGTTTCTGGCTGGAGGAATTCGATGTTGACGGGTATCGATTGGACTATGTGTTGGGGATGGAAAAGAGTTTCTGGGCCGAGTTATATCAAGAGATCAAAGCCAGCAAACCTGACGCCTTTGTCATGGGCGAAGTTTGGTTAGACAACCATGCTGCCCCGACAGAGCTAACAAAACACTACCAACCGATTGACGGTATTGGCCTGCAATACGACTCACTGATCGAATTTCCAACTCGGTATGCATTCGAGCAAGTATTTGCGGGGGGACGTTCATTAACTATCTTGGAGGACTACCTCCAATCAACCAGCGCTGCCTACCCTAATACCGCGCAGCCAGCCTGGTTTTTGGATAATCACGATATGCCGCGCTTTACGGTATTTAACAACGACCCGAGACGGTTGTCAGCGGCAGTGAAATTTATCTCCGCGCTCAGCGGGCCAATGATCATCTATTACGGCACAGAAACCGCTCTGTCTCATGCATACCTGCCTGACATGCATGCCAGTCGTGTCCCCATGCCTTGGGATAACCTGAATGAAGAGATGATCAGAGAATCTCAGGAGATCTTTCATACGCGACGACAACACCCCGCACTTTACCGAGGTGGTCGCCTTCCACTTTCTGTCACCGATGACTTTCTGGTCATGGCTAAAACAACGCCCGAAGAGGTTGTATTGGTAGGCGTCAACCTGACAGATAGACCGATTGAGATTCAGCTTAACTTGGGCACTTTAGTGGATAGCAAACCCAACATCAGCGAATTAGCAGGAAAGAGTCTGTGGCAGCTAGATCAGCAGAACCTAAACTGGACGCTCCCTCCCATGGGAACACACTTTCTGCTGGCCAAGTAATCCTCGTTCATCGAGAGGAAGTCAGAAAAAGCGAAGACAACGCCATACCCAGTTAAAACAGCTGGTACGAATACCACTGTTGCACAACAAGATTAATCAGTTTTTTGCTGGCGGGGCGGTTACGTAGAGACATCACACCTCGCACATAAGGATTAAAATGAAGCTTTTAAGCTGCCTAATAGCCATCCTGCTTACCCTCTGGCTACTGTTCTCCAGAACAGATAGTTATTTAATTTCGGGCAGTGATGCCATTGACTTAACTTACAAGTTCCCATTGTCCGTAGTTGTCATATTGACAGTGTTAACTTGGATCTTTGGTGTGGCACTGTTAGCTGTGAAACACAAAAGTAAGCAGCTAATAGCGCCAACTGTTATCATTGCAGCAACATTACTATTGACGTCTCAAGCGCTTGTTAATTCGGGGAAAAGACAGCAATTAGAATACTATGTGGCGGGCATTCCCATCAGCACGATCCAGTATGATCCCTCTGCTGACCATACTATTCTGGTCAGTGCTCAGTTTGGCCTGCTGTCGTCGATCACTATGCAGCAACAA
Source organism: Corallincola holothuriorum (assembly GCF_003336225.1). NCBI lineage: Bacteria > Pseudomonadati > Pseudomonadota > Gammaproteobacteria > Alteromonadales > Psychromonadaceae > Corallincola > Corallincola holothuriorum. The sequence continues at coordinate 162,276 of NZ_QPID01000003.1, read as the reverse complement.
TCCATGACCATAGCCACTGGCATTTGCCCCCTCTGTATGAATTTATCGGACCTTGAACAAGACTAATGTAAATGAGAACAGCACCGGTGGCTTTAAGCCTTTCGATGCCCTTCTTGAAGTGTGTTAGACCAGAACTAAGATCAGCAGCCGCTGGTATCCACCACGATGGTGTAGGTATCATCTACACCGTCGGTACCTCGGGGTTCTATATAGCGGACAAAACAGGGGTTGGCGTCGTCTTCTAGGTTATAACCGATACGAACATTGGAGGAGTTAGAGTCCAGGTTGCAGGTGTCGCCACTGCCGTAGCAGACTTCCAGATCAGGATCTAAATCCAGCGTGTCAATAAGACCACCATCATTATCACCATACGCTTCCGGATAACCGACTTTAATTTCGATGTCGGTGCCACTGTATTCGATAGTGACATCTCGCAGTTCTTTTTCGACGTTATCGATAGCCGCTTTCGAATAGACAAAATCTGCAGAGGACTCAATGGCTGCTTTTATCCCCTGCACCGCACTCGCTTTTGCGTCACCTTGCAGGTCGAGAAATTTTGGCGCCGCCGTAACCGCAAGAATACCCAGAATGATGATCACCACCACCAACTCTATCAAGGTGAAACCGGTCTGACGCGGGCTGCCAAAACTCACCATTTTACAAAGCTCCTACCATTCAAATGTCTTCATTAGATGAACCTTAGCGCGTAATAGATTCACGCTCAAATGTGAGCATAGGAAGTGAGGCTGAGTGCATACCGCTTAAAATAAGGAAGGTGCTAAAAAGCACTTTCCTTCGTTACGAGTATTTCTACCTAAACACGGATCTTCCTGCGCCAGGCTGCAGCCATCATTAGCAGCAACCAGCCAGCATTAATCGCACCGCCACCGCCGGAGCTGTTGTCCACGCCATCAATATCGTCCGGCTCTGGTTGGGGATCCGGTAATTCAGGTGTGTCCGGTGCAGAGTCATCTGGCTGTTCAGGCTCTTCTGGTGCTGGCGTAGGTATTTCTGCAGCGTCAACCCGCACCATTAAATCAATTTGGTTATTGGTGCTGTCTTTATCTATCTGCGCCTGCGTTGAGGTTGCACTTATTGGGTATGTTGCCGGCGCCAACGGTGCTACTAAAGTCAACGTGATACGTTCCATCGCAGTGGGCACAAACCGATCAATAGTGCACAAAATATCTTCTCCTGCCGCATAGCTGCAATCCGTACCGCTGCCTGAAATAGTCGCGTCAGTCACCGCAAACTCTCCAGCATCGATGGTAATCAACGCATCATGAGCGATAGCAAGGCCCAAATTCTCGATATCAAGTTCCAGTTCGATAGACTCACCTGCAGTTACAACCTCAGCAATATCTACCTGCAGCTTCATATCAACAGTCAGATCTAACACTGCTAAGCCACCATTTGTAGAACCCAAAATCTGTTGTTTATTATGACTAAAGTCCAGCATCTCCATCTGAGAGAACATGTCATCTGGCACACCTGATTCACCATCGAAAGCCGCGTCTCTATAGGTTAATTCACCCGTATTAACATCCCGGGTCCAGACCTGTATGTCATCAGAGCACGCATCCACCACATAAAAAAGTCGGCCATTTTCACTGAGTTTGGGCTTATTAGTGCAGTAAAACCTCGGGTTGGGATGAGAATCTGGCAGTTCATCGAAAAAATTACTGAGTGACACCGAGCGGTCATCCGCAATACGGAAATGAAGAAAGCGATCATCCCAAGTAGAGCCGTATAAGTCATTACCATCTGGGCTAATAGCAAAATCAGTAATTTCGTCATCATTGAACTCATCAATTTGACTGCCATCGGTACTACCAGCAACGCTCAAAACACCTGTGCTTTCATCGCGCTGCAGCCAAAAAATATGATGGGGATTCGTTGTCAGATATAAATGCGTCTGATCACCTGACAACTCAATATCCCAGATCCTCTCGCTACGCCAAAATTCATCGGTAAGATGCTCACTCATGATGAGTTGTATTCGAGACAGTTTACCGTTGGCAGCTCTGCTCAAGGTATATATATGACCATCAGCAACGGCAACGTACATATTTTTGCCATCATCCGACAGCCTGTAGAAATACTCACTAGAGGAGTGTTCAAAATCGTCAAATAGCTGATTAAACGTGAGCGTTCCTGTTTCAGCATTGATGTCATAAACAAAGATAACATCTCGGAAGTTGTCCCCCTCATTCGTATGGCCCGGCACATAGAGGTGCAGCCCATCAGCAGAGATGAACATACCATCATGCGGAGAGACCCCCGAACCGTCAGTGGTATCGTCGTTAAGGGTATTCAAAATAGGTGTAAGCTCGCCAGTTTCCTCATTTCGGGAAAATGACACCAACGCTTTATTACAAAACGAGCCAGCATAGGCAAAACGACCATTGGGAGTAACGACTGCTCCCTGCATGCAGCGCATGTTTTCAAATCCATCGCCATCATCCGGCGTTGCAAATTGAACAACGCCAACGGCCGCCTGACTCACGCCAACCATCAGTATTGCAGTAGAAAGGAACGTCCCAGTGAGGGTATTAATAAGTGAATTGAAATTAAAAGAGTTCAATTAAACCTCCATGTCATATTTATTGGTAAGTCGATCCAGCAAGGATTTAAACTAACGATTGAACGTTATCCGTTGTCCTTTTCGGATATTGCTCAATGAAACGCGAAGCCTAACAAAATAGGGCAAAAATAAAAATTAATAATCCCAGTACATTACATATTCGCCCCCACCATGAGGTGAGTCTGTCGCGTCTAACACCAAAAACTCCTAGAGCAATACAACAGAATAGTCAGATTCAATAACGGTGTGCTGTTAACGTGTTCGTTCTCAACCAGTGATTGAAAGTGCGTTGCATCTGGCTGATCGGCACCCCGGTGACTCGCTCAAGCTGCGCGATATCCAACGTGACATCGCATCGATCCGCTTTTTCCTGCAGCAACAGTTGCGCAAGCCATTGCTCCCGTGTGGGATCGTCCATCAGAAAGTAGATAAATGCCCAGCTAGTCCCATAGAAATCTTTACTGCTGCTGCCGTAAAACTCTTGATGCGCTGTGTTTAGCAAAATATGCAGAGGCACAGGACTAAATCTGAGACCCTGCTTCGAACGCCAATCAGGGCTTGGGCTCACCTCGGCATACTGCATTTTAACCTGCAAGTTTTCCAAGTATTCTGATAGACCTTCCGTTAACCATGGCCCGGTTTCGCCAATCAGCCCGGAAGTGATGGAATGCACGGCTTCATGCACCGCCGTTTCTGTGGTTTGTTGCTCACCTAAATAGAGTAAGACTGACTCGTTGCGGCTGGGCGAATAAAACCCCGGCGCATCGGCGGCAACAGTGGCTTGGATAGAGCGACGGTAGTCGGCATAGTGCGCCGAGTTGGCGAACACTTGCATATTCACAGCGATCTTTCGCAACTCGCCTTGGCCCAATAACGAACGATAAAACAAAAAGCTCTTTTTGATACGCGCCCGCAGCTGATCCTTAAACATCTTATGAACACCGTGGGTCTTGAGATCTAACAGGTAATAGTCCATCTCATCACCCGTCGACAACTTGATCTGTTTGGCTTCGCCACCACCAGCACGCTTATCGGAATAGTGAGTCACACCATTGTCATCCACCCAGGTAAATAAACTTAGCGTGGGTTTCTTTGCCACCTCCCCCAATGTCTGATCAATACATTCACCACGGCGCTGATAAGGAATGTGGCGCGTTTCGCCTCGGCCTAAAAAGGTACGTTGCGGTGCCGATACAGTTTGCCCAATTAACTCAGGTTGTGGCGCTTCAATCGCTTCTTCGACGGGAAATTGAACGATCAATAGTTCGTAGGTAGTGCGCAGCGAATGAACGACTTGATCAGGCAATATGTGGCGGTACCTGTCCGGCTTCAATGCAACAGCCAGCGCCCCGACAAGGAGGGCACATAGCAATAGAAGGCTTAAAGAGTACTTAGGCTTCATTCAGCTAAAACAATATCTGATTCAATGGTATGCCTGCCAATTTGCAGTCCATGCCAGAGACTATGGCCTGCGTACAATTATGCATACTGCCCCGCCAACCAACCGGAGCTCCATGCCCATTGGAAGTTAAAGCCCCCGAGCCAGCCCGTCACATCCACCACTTCACCGATAAAATACAAGCCGTCGACGTTTTTTGCTGCCATAGTTTTGGAGCTCAAACCGTTGGTATCCACACCGCCCAAGGTGACTTCGGCAGTACGATAACCTTCGGTGCCGCTGGGGATCACCTGCCATTGATGCAGCACGGTGTTTAGTTGTTCGCGCAGTTTATTACTGAGTTGACCGATGGCAGGGTTAGGCAGTTGGTGCAGTTTGATCCAGGCTTCAACCATGCTTTTGGGGAATTTTCGCGCCAGCGCATTTTTGAGGGTGAGTTGCGGCTGAGTTTTCGCCTGCTCCAATAGCCAATCAATCAGCGATTCTTGCGGCGACAGATCAAAGGTGACCGCTTCGCCCGGTTGCCAGTAGGAGCTGACCTGCAACACGGCAGGGCCAGACAATCCGCGATGAGTAAATAGCAGAGCTTCTTTAAAGCCGGTGCCATCTTTAGCCGTGGCATAGCTGTCGACACTGACACCACTTAATTCCGCCAACACCTCTTTCTGCTCTGGTTGCAGAGTGAAAGGCACCAAGCCCGCACGGGTAGGCAACACGTTAAGGCCAAATTGCTCAGCGATTTGATAACCCAGAGGCGTGGCGCCTAGCTTGGGCATCGACAGGCCACCGCAGGCCACCACCAGCGATGTGCAAGCCAACTCTCCTTGGCTGGTTTTCACCAGAAAGCCGTTATCCAACTTTTCCACACCCAGGATCTCGGTACGCAGCTGCACCTTCACGCCGGCGTCATCACACTCTTTTAGCAACATATCGACGATTTGATGGGCGCTATCATCGCAAAACAGCTGCCCCAGAGTTTTCTCGTGGTAGGCAATACCGTGCTTATCCACCATGGCGATAAAGTCCCATTGGGTATACTGCGCCAATGCAGACTTACAGAAATGAGGGTTCTGGCTGAGGTAGTTAGCTGGTTCAGCATACATATTGGTGAAATTACAACGCCCCCCGCCGGAGATAATGATCTTACGCCCTGCTTTTTTGCCATGATCAAGCAAACGCACGCTGCGACCACGCTTGCCGGCCTCGGCAGCACACATTAAGCCTGCCGCACCAGCGCCAATTACTACTACATCTACATTCTCTGTCATCGGGTTTGCTCGATTATCGCCATAGGGGCAGGTTAAGCCGCTGCACGCTGTTCAACGCCTATTTTACGCAGCTTTTGCACTGAGCGGTAATGGTTCACTGCAGACAGCAACGGCCAGATAGAACCGACAGAAAGTCAAAAGACGTCGGCATTGCCCCAGTTGGCGCAGGCTGTCGTTAAACGCTAAGTGGCAAAGTCAGCGCCAGGCTGATTGGCAATTCATTACGAATCAGCCTATTGGGATCACAAAATTACGCATCGACTAACGTCTTGATATCTAATCAGGTTATAAATAATTGATGTGGCGCAAAAGCTGAATGTTAGAAAAAACTAACGCCAACGATTGGAAAGCGGTGATAGATAGCGCAAAATACAAACAATTTAACATCACATTAACCTTTTCAATTCCGTCAGTGGCCATACTCATGTCACATGCGTTGAGTGAAAAGTTAATCCAGATTTTCATCATTTTTAAAGTTAAGGTTGCGCGACAGCATGGATCATATTCACGCCTTACCCAATGGCTTCCAGCTCGATAACTATCGTATTGAAGGCATACTTGGCCACGGTGGTTTTGGTATTACCTACAAAGCCGTTGATGTTTATCTTAATAAAATCTTTGCCATCAAAGAGTTTTTGCCAAACGAATTTGCTGTCCGTGCGGGCGACACTGTTGCGCCCAAAAGCCAACAAGATGCCGATGATTTCCAGTGGGGCTTAGATCGCTTTCTGCAAGAAGCCCAGGTATTGGCGCGCTTTACTCACCCTAACGTCAACCATGTACACCGCTTTTTCCAGGCGCACGGCACCGCTTACATGGTGCTGAATTATGAAGAGGGCGATACCCTTTCCCACAAGCTGCAAGCCACGCCTAAGCTCAGCACTGCCGAGATCCAACGCTTGCTGTCCGACCTCACCAGCGGCCTGCGCCAGGTACACCAAGCCGGTATGATCCACCGCGACATCAAACCGGGCAATATCATTATCCGCCCTGATGGCAGTGCCGTATTACTCGACTTTGGCGCCGCCCGACAAGCGATCGGTAATCGCTCCGGCCGTGTTACCCAGATCTTAACCCCCGGCTATGCGCCTATTGAGCAGTATGCCGAGTCGATGGATCAGTTGGGGCCATGGACAGATATCTACGCATTGGGCATGGTTGCTTATCGCGCTGTTACCGGGTTCGGTGATGACAAACTAATGGATGCGGTGAGTCGCTCTCTGACCGCGTCACGGGGTGGCCCAGGAATGCCATCAGCGACCTCCCTTAGCCAAGGGGAATATCCCGCAGAACTATTAGACGGTATCGATTGGGCGATCGAGGTAAATGAGAACCAGCGCCCGCAAGCTGTCGAACTCTGGCAGCATAAATTGGGCTTAGTCGGTGAGCCAGCATCATCCTATGGCCAGCCCAACGGGCAGCCATCAGATCCAGCGGCAACCGTCGTCATGGGTTCACCGTCAGCGTCTCCTACACCATCGCAACCGGCCCAGCCATCGCCTGCCAAACCGGCGCCATCTCCGGCCCCTGAGCCCGCGCCAGGCAATAGTGGTGGCACCATGAAAACACTGCTGATCCTATTAGTAGGTATCAGTGTTGGCGTCGGTGGTTACTTCATTGCTCAAAGCCAGCTCAAGCCTATTGTTAATGGTGGTGGAAGCCAAATCGTTGACACCAAAACCGCAGGCAAAGAGAGCAAAACCAAAGTGACCGCCGATAAAGGTCCGCTGCAGATCACGCTAAATCCTAGCTCAGCCAAGGTAGTGTTCACAGGCACCGGTCGCTTATACAGCAAAGGGATGACGCTACCCTACGGCAAATATGAAGTGAAGGTGTCAGCCGACGGCTATGAAAGCAGCACACGGACCCTAGATCATCAGGAGCATGGCTCACCATCAGTGAACTTAAGCGCGGCAATTTCAGAATTCGCCTTTACCGTAAAACGCCAGCCTGCGGATGCCAGGGTGCGCATTTTAAATATTGGCCCAGCCTATAGCGATGGTATGTTGCTTGCGCCCGGTAAATACCGCGTTGAAGTGAAAAAAGCCGGCTACCGTACACATACGGGTTGGCATGAATTTACGCCGAAAGCCGGGGATACAGGACCAACAGTCACCCTAAAACGTGGCGGCTTCATCGTGGATGCTTCCGGCAAAGGCGATTACAGCAATCTGGCTTCCGCCATTGCCGCAGCCAAATCCGGAGACACGCTCTTAATCCGCCCAGGCACCTACACTGGCGCGTTTAATTTAAGCAAAAAAATCAAGCTCAAAGGCGACGGTAACCGTAGTCAGATCGTGGTGACATCAACCACGGACAACACCTTTACCATCTCTGGCGATGCCACTCTGGACAATCTGACCATACGTTATACCGGTAAAGTAGATAACCAAAATGCCCTCTGGATCACTGGTGGCTCGCCGACGATCACCAATTGTGACCTGAGTAACGGCCACTCTACTATCTTGGCAGCGAAGGGCACGGCCAATCCAACGGTCACAGACAACTACTTCCATGGCACACCATGGAATGCCGTTAACACTTACGGTGACACCCGCGGACTCTATCGCAACAACCACTTTAAAGGCCTTGAGCAGCCCGTGTTTGTGGTCAAAGATCGCGCAAGCCCTAAGGTGCAAAACAACCGTTTTACCGACAATAAAAGCAATAACTTCCTGCTTCGTGATGCCGCAAAAGGCAGCTTCGAAGGCAACGTACTCCGCGGCACGGGTGAATCCTTTGCCATCTCCATTGCTGGCACATCAACACCGACCTTTATTAGCACCGATGTGAAAAGCCCTGGTGGTCGCGTGTTTTTGGTGAAAGAACAAGCGCAACCAACTATTCGCAAGAGCAGCTTGACCGGGCTATCGGACTGGGGACTCTGGGTCGAAGGCACGGCCAGCCCACGGTTTGAAGAGAATGAGGTGGATGGCTTCGGACTCACGATATACGACACCTCAAGTCCGGTCATCGTAAACAACACTCTGCGCAATATCGGCGGGAATGGTATAAACATTCGCGAAGAGGCTCAGGGCATCTATCGTGGCAACAAGTTCTATAACGTCGGCTACGATGACGACAACTCATACCCCAGTGTCTATGTTCATGAAGAAGCGTCACCCACCGTCAACGGCAACCGCTTCTTTAAAGGCGGTTCCCAGGAAGTCTACGAAGCGGGTAAGAAAGCTAACGTCTACGACAACTATTGATTTAGGAGCTTAACCATGGCGATTCGAGCCTATAGCATTGGCCGCAGCGCTCACAACGACATCGTTGTTAATGACGCGTCAGTGTCTGGACGCCACGCCGAATTGGTACAGGCCGCAGATGGTCGACTGTATCTTTCCGATTGCCAAAGCACCAACGGCAGTTTCGTTGATAATAATGGCCAGTGGCAGCCGCTGGTCCAAAGCTTTATTGAACCGCAACAAACACTACGCTTAGGGAATATCACCATCACAGCGCAGCAGTTGTTACAGCAACTCAATGGCAGTGGGCCTAAGCGTCACCCCGGTACCGGAGAAGTTTACTCTTGAACCGCAAGGAGTATTGGCTCTACTGCCTGTGTGCAGCGGTAGTTCTTATACTACTGCTCTCCTTTGCCTTGCCAACAGGCAGTAATGCAGCGGCACTGTTGCTTGATCGTGAAAGCAGAGTACTACCGTTTCCGTTCACCATCCCGGTGGTGATGTGGCTCGTGTTTGCCATCGGTATTGCCGAGCTTTGGTTCCGCTTAACCGCTGCCAATGAAGAACAGCAGCAGCTGGTCATGAAGTTGTTGCCGGAAGACCAGCAAACGATGTTGTTAGCTCGCGATTTAGGCGCGCTCTATCAGCGCCTGCAAACCATTGCCCCCCACTGTTTTTTACCGCGACTATTGCGCCGCGTTATTTTGCAATTTCAAAGCAGCGGTTCGCTGGCGCAAGCCAACACCATTTTCAATTCGAGCCTCGAACTTTATCAACATGAAATTGACCTGAGATACAACGTGGTTCGTTACATCAGTTGGCTGATCCCGACGCTGGGTTTTATCGGTACCGTAGTCGGTATCGCGCTTGCCCTCAGTGATGCCGGTGCAGCGCCCAAGTTTGACGATCCTGAACTGCTGAAACAGGTGACCCTTAGCTTAGGCTTAGCTTTTTACACTACGTTACTGGCTCTGGTGATGTCTGCCGTGCTGGTACTGTTAACACACATTGCACAAGGGCGCGAAGAGCGCGCTCTGAACCTATCTGGACAATACTGTCTGGACAACCTCATTAACCGACTTTACGAACGTCAGGGGGAATAACATGCCCGTCTACAGAGATCAAAATGGTCGCATTATCGATAGCCCAACCCAACAGGCCAGCAATCCGCTAGAGCAGCCTACTCAGGTCGTCAGAGGCTCAACACCCAAACCAGCACAAGCGACCCCTGCCAGTCCATTAGATGCGGCAACCACTGTCAATCGACCAAGCGTCACCCCCGCCGCACCATTAGCAGGGCAAAATGTGGATACGCCGACATCTCGCACACCTCAAGGGCAAGTGCCACCCGCAGCCAGCCCATCCGACGGCGATCCTAAGACCCGTGTTTTTCGTCCTGGTCGTGCAACCACCGCCGCGCCAGCATCAACAGGTGAAGCCCAACCCGCAGCTGCTGCGGCAACGGCAGAACAAAGCAGTGATGCCATGGCAGATCCCTTAGCCGGTTGGTTAGTGATCACCGGCGGTCCAGGCATGGGCAATGCGTTGCGCCTGGGTTATGGCGTGAATGCTATTGGCCGCGACGCCGATCAGCGGATTGTCTTAGATTTTGGCGATGACCAGATCTCCCGTAAGCAACATGCGCTGGTCACTTACGATCCGAAAGGGCGTAAGTTCTATTTGCAGCATGGTGGCGGCACCAATTTGGTCTACATGAATGAAGCACCCGTGCTGACACCGACCGAGTTAACTGCTGGTGTAGAACTGATCATCGGTGCTACCGAGCTACGATTCATGCCACTGTGTGGCCCTGACTTCGATTGGCAAGAGAAGGCTTAACCATGGCGCTGACGCCCTTGATGGCTGGCGCCCAGATACAGGGCGCACGAGACTACCAGGAAGACAGTTTCGGTCACTGGTTGGTTAACGATGATGGCGACATGTTGCTGTTGGTAGCCGACGGCATGGGCGGTCACGCCGCAGGCGACACCGCCAGCTTGTTAGCGAAAGAGACTTTTCTCAATCACTATCAGAATTCAACCCCCGCGCCCGCAAGTGTGATGTTGCGGGATGCGCTCAATGCCGCCAATGGCGCGATCACCGAGCATATCGCGAACAACCCAGGTCACGAAGGGATGGGGTGTACCTTACTGGCAGCTTTAATCAGCGAGCAAGCAATCACCTGGGTCAGTGTAGGTGACTCTCCGATGTGGCTACTTCGTCACGGTGAGTTAAAACGGCTTAATGAAGATCATTCGATGTTACCCGTGCTTCAAGGCTTAGTAGAGCTGGGGCGAATGACCGAAGAGGAGCTGGCCAAAGACAGTCGACGTAACGCATTGCGATCCGCCTTATGTGGCGATCAATTGTCGCTCATCGACCAACCCAAAATGCCCGTTCCGCTGCAAGCCGGTGATCAGATATTGTTGGCCAGCGATGGCGTACAAACACTGTCGGACAAGGCGATTGCCGAACAGTTGTCTGCCCAAAGCAGTGATCCAGCAGCCGGAGTACGCCGGTTACTGGCGGCTGTTGATGCCGCCAACGCGCCGGGACAAGACAATGCCACGGCAGTGCTCGCTGAGATCCCCGCCAGTGCCAACACGCCACACCAACATAAACAAGCTAGCAGCAGTAAACTGCTCCCCGCTGTCGGTGCCGTGGTTGTTGCCGCTGTACTTGGTTGGTGGCTACTGACCCCCACCCCAGATTGTGGTGCCACCGACGAAATCTGCGCTGATCCAGCCAGTGAAACACAGCCAACAGCACCGGCAATAATAGAACCTGAAACAGCAGCCGACACCGAGCTAGTGGCGCCAGAAACTATCGAAATCACACCCGAAGTTGCACCAGAAGTGCCAGAGATCGTCCCTGAAAAAGGGCTCGAAGATAAGGCAATGGAACAAGCCGTACCGGAAGATGCTGATGACGCGATCCCGCTAGATAAGCCACAAGCCGTCCTCAAGGTGCCCAGCAACAGCGTGCCTCCAAAAGAGAACGCGCCTAAGAAGAATAACGAGTAATGGAAGCATAATGATGAAACGACTGCTCACCGCGATGTTTATCTCTCTCCTGTCAACAGCGGCTTGGAGTGCCGACATTCCCCACCAAGGTCTGTTAGATAGCAGCTTAAAACTGAAAGTTTATCTTTATGATGAGCCCAGAGCCGAAGCCACTGCCGTGGTATTGGCAACCGGCTATGTGGTGACCAGCAGCGATGCATTGGAAAAAGGCCAGCGGTTCGCTGTGGTGGACAGCAGTGGTGCCGAACTGGCGGCAGTGCGCGTCAATCAAGATGACAAATTGGCACTGACGCTGCTCAAGGTTGAGGGGTTGGATGCGCCGGCATTGGTTGTTGCCCGCCAGCAATCCGAGCAGGGCAGAGCCGTTGGCGCCTTAAGCCTAAGCAGTGACAAACGTGAACAGCCAACAAGTTTTCACTTTGGCATTGGCAGTATCACCGAACTGGTGAGTGACAAAGACAGTGGCCAGCGTTATATCAGTCACAACGTCAAGCTTACTGATTACTCTCACGGCGGCGCATTAATCAACAACTGTGGTGAACTGATCGGCATCAACGTACCTGATCCCGATGCCAGTATTTTCACCAGCAAAGAGGGGATCGGCTTTAGTGTTCCCCTCGCCCAAGTACAAACAATGAGCAAAGCTTACGCCACCACCACGGTAGCCAAAGAGATCTGTTTGTCGGCTGCGGAACAAGCCCGGCTTGCCGCGGAAGCTCTGGCCGACACCGAATCGAAACTGGCTGAAACCGAAAAGAGTTTAGGTGCCGAGCTCGATGCTTTGGAAACTGAGCGCAATGACCTGCAAAAGCAGCGCGAAGCCGAAGCGAAAAAGGCCGCCGAAGCGAAGAAGCTACTTGCTCAGCTGGAAGAGAAGCAGAAGCAACTAAAAGATGCCACCGCGGAAGAGAAGGCGGCATTAGGAGCTGAGATTGACGCACAAAAAGCGGTCGTTGCAGAAACGGCCGAGCGCGCTGCACAGCTAGAAGTGCAACTCACCGAACAACAAGCGGCATTAGACGCCGCCATTGCGAAGCAAGCAGAACAGCAACTTTGGTTGATCTACGGCGGTATTGTTGCCGGTGTCATCGTGTTGGCACTGATCATCATGCTGCAGCTACGTAAGCGTAAATCAAACCAACTGGTGCAACAGCAGCAGATGACAGCGGAAGAGTTACAACAGGCGCAACAAAATCTGGCCGCAAAGGCTGCACATGAACAAGCACTTGCCAGCGTCCCTGACCTATTGTTGGTTGGCCTCGAAGGTGAGGCCGCCAGTTTCGCTGTCAGGATCCAAGGCAGCAGCCTTGGGGCGGCTGTCGATGGTCTGGTGATCGGTCGCAGCCCTAACTCCAGTGAACTGGTCGTCACCCATAGTGAGGTTTCACGCCAACATGCCCGTTTAATCTGGGTGAGCCAGCAACTGATGCTGGAAGACCTGGCATCCACCAACGGCGTTAGCGTCAACGGTGTCCCGTTGACCGCACATCAACCGCACATGGTTCATGTCGGTGATCGCGTGCAGCTCGGTACGTTGGTTTTTGAATTAAGAAAGGCGTAACCAAATGCAGAAGTTACGAGTTCCCTTGCTCTTAGCCAGCGTGTTAAGCCTATTAGCACTGCCAAGTAATGCCGCATTAAAGCGTGTTGAAGAGCTGGAACGAGGTGTCGTGCGGATCGTCAACTTGATGAGTGATGGCACCTCCACAGGTACCGGCTCATTACTGAATAATGACGGTTACATCGCCACTAACCACCACGTTATCGAAGATTACGACGAGCTGTTCATCATCACCCATAATGATGAACAACGTATCGAAGCCGAGGTGATCATCGACTCACCCCAGCTCGATCTGGCCGTGATCCGAGTTCGTGGGATCCAGGGCAATCCGGTGGCGATCAACGATGGCAGCTTAGGTAAAACCAGCCAGGTGTATGCCTTCGGCTATCCAGGGATCTCGGATCAAGCACCAGGGGGACACGCTGCCGTACAAGCAACAGCTACCGAAGGCACTGTGAGTCGTGTCTACACCGGTTCCTGGGGCGGATCTCGCGCTTTGAAGATCGTCCAGCACGACGCCGCGGTAAACCCAGGGAACAGTGGCGGTCCATTATTAGATGCCTGTGGTCGAATGGTCGGTACCAATACCATGGCGATCAAAGCGCAAGCCGGTCATGGCGCGTTTTGGGCCTCCCATGCCTCTGAACTAACAGCCATTCTCAATAGCAAAGGGATCAGCTTTACCCGTGATACTTCAACCTGTGACACCAGTGGTGGTGCAGGTACCGATGCCAAAGCGAGAGAAGATGCTCTTAGCGCAAAGTCAGCGGCACAACTGGCAGAGCAACGCGCTAAAGAAGCGGAATTAAAGGCCGCAGAGCTTCGCACGCAGATGGATGAACAGCTAGGAGAACGGGATAAACAACTCAACTGGCTGATCGATAACGTGTTGTTGGCCGGGTCTATTATGGCCGGGCTGTTAGTGATCACCTTGTTACTCGCCGTCAAAGGTAATCGCCAAAAAGCGGCACAGGTTGTACATCAGGTGGTTGAACCATTAAGTCAACGCTTTCGAGGTTCTGCCCCACAACGACCAGCAACGACACCAAGCCACCAACCTGGGCCGACGCAGGTTGCCCAGCACGCAGTCGCAACACCAAACAATGGTGGTGGTCTGGTACTCTCTGGTTTCAAAGGCCACTCCGATAGCGTTTGCCTGCAGGTGACCTCATCACTGTTGGCTGACGGCAGCAAAGGTTGCAGTATTGGCCGTCATCCACAGCTGGTTGACCTGCTACTGGACGACAGTTCCGTATCCCGTCGCCATCTGCGGATCAGCCGTGGAAGCAATGGCTTTATGGTCGAAGATCTCAACTCAACCAACGGTACCCGGGTAAATGGCCAGCCGCTGCAGCCCTTCAAGCCAGTGCCACTTGCAGTCGATAGCCAGCTACAGATAGGGGACGTCAAACTCCTGGTCTCACTGGGATAATCACAAATGCAGCGCCGCAATCGCGAGATCAATATCTTCAGTATGTCGGCGCTGGATCTGTTTGCCTCCGGTATGGGGGCATTTATCCTCATCGCCATTCTGCTGTTCCCCTACTTCCCTCATACTGGCGACAGCGCCGACACCGAAGCGCTGAAAGTCGCACTGGACGATGCCAATGCCGCGACGGAGGAACAAGCGGCTGCCGTAGAAGCCTTGCAAGCCCAGTTAGCCGAAGCGCTCCGGCTGCTTGCGGAAAAACCGGAACCGACACCACCCACACCTGTGCCCCCCGTACCAATTCCTGTTCCAGAGCCAAAACCTCTGCCCGGCGCAAAAACCCAATTCCCGGATATCGATCTGGTACTGGTGCTAGATGTCACTGGCAGTATGGGCAGCGCGCTAAATGCGCTGAAACGTGAGATAGTCAGCTTCGTCAGGGTCACAGACAAACTTTCTTCTTCTATCGGCATTGGCATCGTCGCTTATGGCGACAGGCAATACCGTACGCCCGTGACCGTACAGCCGTTACTAAAGATTTCTGACTCACCGGCCAACTTCAAGCGGCTGAAACGCTTCGTGGATGCCCTTGAGCTAAGACATGGCATCGGTAAAGGCCGCAATGACGATACCCCCGAAGCGCTTTTTGCAGGATTAAAGCAGGCGGTTAACAGCCGCTGGCGCAAAGAGGTGGAGCAGCGGATGATTGTTATTATCACCGATGCCCCTGGCTATCCAGAAGAGCGTATGGCGACATTGAAGCTGGCGCGCAATTTCGTCAGCAGTAAAAAGAGCCGTATCTCTGTGCTGTTTGTCGACACCGACGAGTCAGTGCCTTTGGATCTAAAGGAGCTCGCCAGAGAAGGCAAAGGCAATGTGGTCGAAGGTGGTACCTCCCTCACCTCAGGTATATTGCAAGCGATCCTCATTGACTGAGCCCAGTCTGTTCGATTGAGTCGTCAAACTCACTCAGGTGCATCAACTCCCATTGTGTTGGCTGCCCTAAAACAGGCTCAAAACCGACATACGCATAAGAAATGTGAGTAAGTGTAAAAAGCGGGAACGACCATCACACATTATCATCAGAAAAATTAATTATCACTACTCAGATGTTACCCTGAACCTCTTGTAATTAGTTGAAAACAAGGAAGTAAAATATATGTTCCGCTACATTATTCCGGCAGCACTGGCCATGATCAGTGTCAATAGCCATGCCGTGGTTGGCGGCCAGACGGTGAGCGATCAAGATTGGCCTTATACCGTTAGCCTGCGCCAAATCGAAGACGCTGAAAACAACCTTCTTTCTGACCATCGCTGCGGTGGTGCCTATATCGGTGATGACCTTATTCTGACCGCGGCACACTGCGTTGAGCTGGCACCCGCTGACAACTCTGTTGCATGTATTGGTCACTCCGGCGACGCGGCAGAAAACAACTGCTTCAAGCTTTTCGAGTCGGTCGTTCATCCAGATTATGATGAGCAGCTCTATCTGGCAGACTTGGCCATATACAAGCTTAGGAATACATATAACGAGTTGGAGCTACCAGCTGCGACAATTATCACTGAGCAGCAAGATGCTCAAATACAGCCTGGTGATATTTTGCAAATTCTAGGGCTCGGCTCAACCAGCTACGAAGACTATATACCCGCTTACCAGCTGCAAGGCGCTGCAATATCGATCGCTGACGAGGCGACTTGTAACGATATTGCACAGGTCTCGGCACCAAGTGGATTTGATGCCAGCAACTACCTTTGCGGCGGCGAACAATTTAAGGGGCCTGCGCTAGGCGATAGTGGTACGCCTGCGTTTGTTCTTAAGGATGGGCAATATCAATACGCAGCATTAGTCTCTCATGGTTACAACTACATGGGTATCTTCACTCGACTGGGAGATCACCTAACTTGGATTGAACAGACAAAAGCAGCTCTGACGGATCCCGCTCCCCGACTGGAGGTTGGGCCAAGCCAAACTTGGTTCTTAAGCGATACACATCCGAAAATAGAACACACTCAGGTTATTACCAACCTCTCAGATGAAGAGAAGATCATTGAGAGTATCGAGTTAGCGTTTGAGAACGACATTGATCTGGTTGCTCATGATTGTTCAGTGCTTGCACCAGCAGAGAGCTGCTCAATCAATTTGGAAGCCAACCTGCCGGAAAATAACTACGAAAGAAACATCGTTCTGATAAGCACTGCTAGCCAAGGGCTGAGCTTTTTAGAACTTGAATCATACGCTGAAAGTATTGCGCCAGGTGTTGAAAACTGGGAACCCCCCTTCCAAGAATGGACTGTTGGCGACATCAATCGTTGGGCAGCCATTGAAGGCGGCATCCAAAACAAAGAGGTGTTAGCCGAGGACCGTTATCTAAGAGGTTCATTGATTGGTCCCGCTACGCTGAGCTTCTCTGCCGAAGTGTCGGGAGCCAGTAACTATACCCAGTTAAGTGTGACCATGGATGACAACATTGTCGCCAACTTCAGTGGCCATTGTTCTGCTGAATCGATGCAGATAGATATACCTGACGGTGAACACGTCATGGAATTTCACTTCAAGGACACGCTTATCGTTGAAGATGAATCGTCAATCACGCTCTCCGATTTCACTCTTCAGGAAGGAACTGGTGATACAGACCAACTGCAGTGCGCCTATCGAACAGGGACGCTTTTGACTTTGAGTGAAGGCGATGATACCAATGGAGGCTCGAACGGCATGTTTGGCATATTTTCGCTACTTGCACTGACCTTGATTCGCCGTAAATTTACTTGATGCAGTACAACAATCCAAACATAAAAAGGAGCCATTCGGCTCCTTTATTCAACTCAGTCTGCTGTACCTGAAATGGCTTAAGCACCCGGTTCCATAATTGAACCCGGCTTACCACCGCGGGCCATCGCCTGAAGATCTTTATCAATAAAGAACAGTAGCTTACGATCGTTATCCAGCAGATCGATTTTATCCAGAATACCTTTAAACAGCTTCTCTTCTTCATGCTGCTCTGCCACATACCACTGCAGGAAGTTAAAGGTGCTGTAGTCATGACTGGTAAAGGCCACGTGAGCCAGCTCGTTAATCGCGCTCGTGACTAAACACTCATGCTCATAGATCTTCTCAAACAGATCTTTCAGCGATTCAAACTCATGGGCCGGTGAAGCAATGCCGCCAATGATAGGCATGGCACCTGTTTCACTCACATAGGTGAACAGACGGTTCATGTGCTCCATCTCTTCGGTAGCATGCTCCCGCAGAAACTCAGCAGCACCCTCAAAGCCCTTATCTTCACACCATGCACTCATCTGCAGATAGAGGTTAGAAGAAAAGAATTCCAGATTAATCTGTTCGTTCAGCTTTTCGATCATCGGTTTCGCTAACACAGCTAAGCTCCTGTCATTATTCTGTACCGCTATAGTCTTATTCTCCGGTGGATAGCTTTTCAGATCAATGCGCTGTAATAATATTTTCTTATAATTCAAATCCTTGATAATACGAATAGCTCGCATTGCGGTTCGATGACCCACTCGCCGTTTAAATTAGGCGAAATAAGCAAAGCCCGCATATGCTTGGATCAGCTTTTAATGCCGGAGATAACCATGATTATCACCCCACAACTTGCAGGTAACGTTGCCCGTAGCTGTCACCCTATTGGCTGTCAGCAAGCACTGCAGGCACAGATCGATTATGTGCGAGCCCAAGGAGCGATCACCACGCCCAAGCGAGTATTAATCCTCGGTGCCTCCTCTGGTTTTGGCTTAGCAGCCCGTGTTGCATTAGCTTTTGGCGGTGGCGCGGATACCTATGGCATATCCTTTGAACGTGGGCCGTCAGAAAAAGGCGTTGGTTCCGCAGGTTGGTACAACAACTGCTATTTCCGCCAGGCTGCCGAAGCCGCGGGTCTGCAAGCGGCCAACACCATTGGTGATGCCTTTAGTCCCAAAGTGCAGGAGAAAGTGATCGCCGATCTGAAAGCGGACTTTGGCCAGATTGATATGGTTATCTACTCACTCGCCACTGGACGCCGAGATATTCCTGCCACAGGAGAAAGCTTCCGCTCAGTATTGAAAACCACAGGCGCACCGGTCGAAGGCAACACCATCAATCTTGAAGCCCAAGCGTTAGAATGGACCTCCATCCCAACCGCCACCAGCGAAGAGATCACTCACACCACCAAAGTGATGGGCGGTGAAGGGTGGCAAGAATGGATTGAGGCCTTGCTGGCTGCCGATCTACTTGCACCCGGCGCACAGACGCTGGCATTTAGCTATCTCGGCCCCGAACTGTCGGCACCAGTGTATCGTTTTGGCACCATCGGCGTCGCCAAAGAACACCTGCATGCCACCGCCAATCATCTCAATGAACAGTTACAGCAGACGGTCGGCGGCATAGCCTACCCTGTGGTGGCGAAAGCACTGGTTACCAAAGCAAGTGTGTTTATTCCGGTCATGTCCGTGTACTTGGCACTTCTGATGAAACAGATGAAAGCCAACGGCACCCATGAGGGTTGTATCGAACAATGTTATCGCCTGTTCGCCACTAAAGGTGCCGGACAACAGCCTGTATTAGATGAAGATCGCCAATTACGCTTGGATGACTATGAACTGGCACCATCACTGCAAGCAGAGATTGCCAAGATCTATCCAACAATTAATGGAGATAACTTTAAAGCGTTAACCGATTTTGACGGCTACCTGCATGACTTCATGGCACTGAATGGTTTTGATTTGGCGGGTGTAGATTATTCTGCAGAGGTCGATATGACCGAGATGGCGGCACTCAAGCCTTAATCAATAGCGATAGCAAAACGGCCATGGCTTAGCTCGCCAAACGACAACAATAGTAATCCGAGGGTGTATCACCCTCGGTCTCTTTTAGACTCCCCAAACACTGTTCAGATAGCCGTTCCGTTTCCCAATCTAACCATTCTTGCTGATAAGACAACTTATCCGCCGAACGCTGAGCCTTTTGGCTTTTACCATGGGCACCGCCTTTGTTCATCAGCGGTGATATCGCATGTAAATTACGTGGCTTGTGCTGCCGTTTTGTTTTCATCCTAATGCTCCGTTAGCTTACTTATATATGAACCCGCCGCTGCCAACACGGCGGGCTCTGTTACCCCTTCACACAAACCAATTGCTTCAAGGTATGTACCACCTCCACCAAATCGCTTTGGTGTGCCATCACTTGGTCAATATCCTTATAGGCGCCGGGGATCTCATCGATCACCCCTTTGTCCTTGCGGCACTCAACGCCGCGGGTTTGCTGCTCCAGATCTGCACGACTAAAGCGTTGCTTGGCTTTGGCACGACTCATCTTTCTCCCTGCTCCGTGGGAGCATGAGCAAAAGCTTTCCGCACTGCCCTTACCGCGAACAATGTAAGAACGAGTTCCCATCGAGCCAGGAATAATGCCCAGCTCACCGGCACGGGCTGATATCGCGCCCTTGCGGGTCACAAATACATCGGCACCAAAATGATGCTCCTGCTGCACGTAGTTATGATGACAGTTAATCGCTTCCTGGGTTATTTCAAACCTTGGCAGCAAAGGTGCAATCGCTCGCAGCACCAACGCCATCATCTCCTGACGATTGATCCGCGCATACTCCTGCGCCCAATCCACCGCCCCCACATACGCAGCAAAATGATCGCTGCCCTCACTAAAGTAAGCCAGGTCTTTGTCTGGTAGGTGATGCATATGCCCCTCCATATCTCGCTTGGCTTGCTGGATAAAGTAGCGGCCAATGGCATTACCGATCCCACGACTGCCAGAGTGCAGCATGACCCAAACATCGCCACAGTCATCGACACACAGCTCAACAAAGTGGTTACCCGAGCCCAACGTCCCCATCTGAGTCGCCCATGTTTGTTGTGGGTTTTTCAGCATTTTCAGCAGCGTCGGATGGCGCTCAAACAACTGGTCAATGCCAGCTTGTAGCCCCGCACATGCCTGGCTGCGCACTGACACCTGCTTATGGCAGGCGGCACCCACCGGCACGGCGCGCTCAATCGCTTCACGTACCGGCTTTAAGTTATCCGGTAACTGTGATGCCTTAAGCGACAGCCGAAGCGCATTCATACCACAGCCGATATCCACACCCACAGCGGCAGGAATAATCGCTTTATGGGTCGGAATAACCGCGCCAACAGTAGCACCGATCCCCATATGCACATCTGGCATCGCCGCTATATGACGATGAATAATAGGCAACTTAGCTATATTTTTTAATTGATTAATAGCAGCATGGTCTATGTCATCAGTGAATATCTTCACTGGCATATCTTTATTTTTTTCGCCGCTATTTAATTCTATTTTAACAGGCATAAAAATCCCCTTCGCAATATAAATCGCGAATATATTATTCTTTGGGAGACTGCCAGATACTAAAAGCCCCGGCGTATGGCCAGGGCTAGTGTTTATGCTTCCTGGCTTGCAAGTCCCCAACAAAGGCCTTGCAAGCACAAGTACTTGAAAGACCATAGTTAATGGCTGATATAGGTAACCTCTGTCATTTCAAGTACTCCTCTAAATTGATGAATGGATAAGCTGTGGAGATATTAGTGACTAATATTTTTTTGTCAAGAAAGAATGATAGCAAGCGCTCAAATTATCTATTTTATTCGGCTTAATCATTATTTCTATTAATCTCATCAATATCGGTTTAATTTGAATTAACGACTGAAATAATTTTAAATCCCCATGATCTGACTCATTCACAAGATCCTTTTTACCTACAGATAGGTGTCTGATCTATTCAACAATGGAATATGCGGATTAAGAGCCTGCAAGAAGGTATGAATACGAGGTCGAATACACAGCACAGCTATAACGATAAGCATGACGCCTTGGGCGTATAGTGACTGATTTGTGCTTAATGTACGCACTTATGTCGGTTATTGTGGTCTAGAGAGTAAGGTTGCTTAAGCAAACGCATTCGTACTCTGTATTTTTCATGTTGCAACAGGATTACTCGTGGACTCAGTTACCCAAGCCGCACTCGGTGCCGCTGTCGGTGGTGTTATTGGGGGGCGTCAGTTAGGCTGGCGCGCGTTCGCCTGGGGCGCGGGCTTAGGCACACTCCCCGATATGGATGTCTTCATCCATTACCCCGACGCCGTCGACCAAGTCACTAAGCACCGTGGTTTTAGCCACTCGATCTTTGTACTGACGGCGCTCTCACCTGTGCTAGGCCTGCTGATTGCCAAACTACACAGATGGCGATTTTGGGGCGCCACTTTGATGGCTTGGTTGTGCTTAGTGACTCATCCACTGCTTGACTGCTTCACCAGTTACGGCACCCAGCTGTTTTGGCCGTTAGCCTCACCGCCGATCGCTTGGTCAACCATCTTTATCATCGATCCGCTATATACCCTACCGCTGCTGATAGGCGTGATATTCAGTCTCATCGGCTTGAATCGGCGGAAAGCCAAACCATTGAAGTCGAACCTATGGGGGTTGGGGATTAGTCAGGCATATTTGGCATTGAGCTTGGTTTTGATGTTATCGGTGAAATATCAAGCCAGTGCGGAACTCGAGTCCAAGGGCGTGTCAGAGACCCCTTTTATCGCCCCAACGCCATTCAATATCTTAAGCTGGCGCATTGTCGGTAAAGATGACCACCACTTGTGGATAGGGTATTTCAGCTGGCTCAACCCTAAACCGATTCACTTCAACACCTATCCCCACAAGCACAACTTGGCCAACAAAGAGGCGCTACCCAAGCTGGCGCGTTTGGATTGGTTTACACATGGCTTTTATCAATTACAGACTGATCAAGGACAACTTAAGTTCGTTGACATGCGCTTAGGCATAGAGCCATACCTACCCTTCCGTTACTTGCTGGCAGAGCATACCCCCGCAGGCTGGCAACCCAAGCAAACCGTACGCTTGCCACCACCTAAAACAGGAAAAGAACTGGTACCCGAGTTGATAAAATTGGTGCGAGGTCAGCCACTGCCAGCAGTGGATTTCGAACAAATAGACAAACCAAAAAAATGACGGGTATTAGTTAGCTATATCCATCACACGTTGCAAAAACCAATACATGCCGACACCACCCACGCAACCGGCCAAAGGATAGGTGATAGCGGAAGGCGCAATTGCCCAGCGACGCCCGGAAGCATAGCGATACAAACGAGGTATAAATAAACTGATCACACTAAGTACGGCAAGAAAGCTGATTTGGCCAATTTCCACTCCCAGATTAAAAAACAGTAGGGCCACGGGCACCTCGGCTTGCGGTATTCCTATCTCCTTCAGTGCACCCGCAAAACCCATTCCATGAAGTAACCCGATACTACCCGCAACCAACCAAGGCGAGCGCATACCCAGCTTGGAAGATTGATCGATTGGTAACATGATCTCATGAGCCATCATAACAATAGACAACGCAATCAGCGTTTCAACCAATGCCGAAGAAGGAGTAAAAAACGACAGATACACTAAAGAGAGTGTCAAACTATGGGCTAACGTGAACGCAGTGATCGATTTAATAAGTTGCACACTGCTACCCAACATCAAGTAGATAGCAAATACAAACAGCAAGTGATCATAGCCAAAAACTATGTGCTCAATACCAAGGGTTAGATAACGGCTAATACTGCTCAGCCAATCACCTGAATAGCCTTCCCCTTGCTGGAATAAGGGGATAACAATACGCTCATCGGCACGCAATAACAGCTGTCTTTCACGCGTATCATAGCCAAGTGAAGGCGCAGTCAAGAGTACTCCGGATGCTTGCCAATGAAGCGTCAGCTTATCGCCATGCTTCCATTTACTACGGCAGGCAAAACGATATCTAATGACATCTAATGCACCACTCACCCTTTCTGTGCCGCGCATTTGGCATTGTTCAGGTAGATCAGGCAGGGACACCTGATATGCCAGATGAAAAGGGATCATGACGTCAAACTGAAACTGCCGTTCGTCCGCTTTGGCCGTCACTGACGCCTTGTCGGACTCCGTCAAAACAGCACTGATAATACCAAGCTCGTGGCCCATCACCGGAAAGCCCTGCAATGACACCAAGAAAATGAAAAATGACCGTAACCAATACTTCAAAGCGTGGTACTACCTTCTGTCACACCAATCGAAAAGCGCGTTTTCAATTGCTCAACCCGCAGTCGGATAAATGCTGACTCTTTTTCTTTTTTCCACTCATTCTCCACATGCCTCCGTACTTCTTCAAAGATTGGCAACGCACCTTGGCGCATCCTCTCAACACGTATGAAGTGGTTACCGGTAGGACTTGGAAATGGTCCTTGCCATACCCCTTTCGGTACCTCAATGATCGCCTCCGCCACATGAGCACCATACCGAGCCGCTATCCCTTGTTCGGGGAGGTCATTCCAATAACTTGAAGAGGATTGCTGAGTCAGCTGTGGACTGGCTTCAATCTGCCCCGAGCGTAGCTCAACCAGCAAGGTCTGCGGAATCGGCCTATTGGTGACAAAGAAGAGTTGCTCAAAGCGCCACGATGGCGGTGCTCTGAAGCTGTCTGTGTGACGCTTAAAATAGTCAATTAGCTCACTTTCAGTCGGAGTCGGAACTTGTGATTTGATAATAAAGTGCATTTTATTGAGAAGACGCATACGTATCATTGCATCGTCATTGAGGCCTAGGCGGTAGGCCTCTTTGAGCAGTATCTCTTCCTGCACATGCTCTGCCAAAACAATCTCTACCTCCTCAGCCGTCAACGGTCGGCCGCGCCCCTGTTCGGCATAAGCCACAATGGCCTTTTTATCCGCAACACTCACCTCAATCGTGGGAGTCGGAGAGGGAGCGTAGAGCAGGTCGAATAATGCAATCACCCCAGCCACGAATAGAAACACCAGCCAGGGTTGTTGCAACCACGGCTTTAATTTGGCGCTCTGCTTACTGAACCTATTCATCGATTTGATACAATCCGTCAACGGTCAGGTGAAAATTGATTCAGAGTGGGCACGATGCAAAGTCCCCACTCTACTACCTAAGGATCTTTCTGGATCAAGGCAAATGAACCTTGAGAGCTATCATCTGCTTCAAACTGCCCTGTCACTGGCGAATAAGTGAAGTAATCCACTCGGTCTTCCATGGGCTTAAACACGTAATAGCGGAGCAGCATGACCTCTTGCGCATCACACTGATAATCCACAATAAAATTGTGGCTTACCCCCCCACGAGGACCATTTTGGGTATAGTATGCTTCGCGCTGACAAACATGGCCGGCATTAGACATAACGATGTTGTCATACTTGGTCAGCAGGTTGTTCTTAATATGAGAAGTGGCCCAAGTGTCATGGGTCGCCAGAATTACCTTGCGGTTTGGATAGCGAGCCAATATCTGTTTGGCCCACTCCATGCCTGCCGGGCGATAGTCGGAGTACTGATCGTACGTCTCGACCTGCAAGAACAGATAGTCTTCACTGCCAATTGTCATCAGGCCATAGTTGTTTTCAACGCCGCCAAAATCCCCACCCCACCAGGCTTCATTAGAGAAGCTAGAGACAGGGAAGTATTGATTCATCATCCACGGATCGTCATGATTACCGATGATAGGCATGAAGGGCACCTGCCCGTAGAGCTTATCCCAAGCAGAAGTGGAATTATCCCACTCCCAGCGCTGATTCCAGCCCTCGGTGATATCGCCCAATCCTTGCACAAACTTGATGTTGAGATCTTCTTTCGTATCCACTAACCACTGAAAAGCGGTGCGCATGTGCGCGATAGGCGCATTGTCACGATTTTGAGAGTAGTGCTGCGTATCGGGGATCACTACTAGCGTCCACTCTCCTCGAGATTTATCAACACTGTGGGGGCCCTTCCCGGCTGGTTTAACATCGATATAATTAAGGTTAAAGTCGCCATCAACGACATGCATTCTTAACGTTTGCTGACCCGCCTCTAGCGTAATACCTCGCAGCGTCGTTGTGCGCCAAGTTTGCCAGCCTCCCGTATGTGGGATTTTGATGTCGCCGGAGATATCATAGCCAGCGGATTCAAAACGGATGACAGAGCCATTCCCTTCGCTAGCGACACGCAGATCCAAATCATACTTACCAGCAGATTCAACCATGACGGTGTACTCAAGCCACTCACCGTCCCTGAGCCAGCCGAGACTATAGCCAGCGCCAACATCATTTGCTCGCTCAATGTCGACACCACCATCTCGGTATTCACCACCTAAGTTTTCTGGCTCTACATCTGAATAAGCAAATTCAGCACATCCGCTATTGTAGTTTTCAGCCTCAATCCGTCCCGGTATGCCCACAGCCCTGCCGCCATAAGGTAGCGAATCACACTCATCGCCCGGCTGTTGCTGCCCTTTTTCATATACACGTACGTAATCCACCTCCATAATTTGCGGAAATACGGTGTTTTGATTAGGACTACCAGGCCAGTTTCCACCCACGGCGACATTGAGAATCAGATGAAAGCGCTGATCAAATGGCGCTGGATAGCTACCACCTTCACTCCACCACTGCGTTTGTGTTTGGTACAACTTGCCGTCGATATACCAGCGAATTGCTTCCGGCTCCCACTCAACACTGTAAGTGTGGAACTGTGTCGCAACATTCGTCGCTGGAGTAACCTTGTCACCGCTATGTGTGTTGTCAGGCCATTTACCACCATAGTGCAGTGTGCCGTGGATGCTATTGTTACCATCCACTTGCAGATTGACAGCCTCCATAATGTCAATCTCGCCACTGGACGCCCACCCACCGTATGCATCATCTGTCGGTAGCATCCAGATAGCTGGCCATAACCCCTGACCACTTGGCAACTTGGCTCGCACATCTACACGACCGTATAGAAAATCCATTTTTCCTTTGGTATCGAGCCGCGCAGACGTGAAGTCACGGCCACCATCGCTCCCCTCGTAGTATTCACGACGAGCAGTGATTTTTAACGAACCATTATCGACGTAAGCATTTTCTTGCCTAGGCGTGTAGTACTGCAGCTCATTGTTGCCGCCGCCCCAGCCATTATCTGAATGGTTCCAACGCTGAGCATCAATTGCGGTACCATTAAACTCATCACTCCACACCAAGTTCCACCCTTTAGGTTCATCTGGGTCATTTGGGTCATCCGTGTCTTCTTCGTGGATATCGATGTAGTTTAAGTTGATCTCTTGATTGGCAAACATAACTTCCAACTGATGATTACCCTCAGGTAATTCGACGCTCTGAGAGATCGTCTGCCAATTCTGCCAACCTCCGGTATTCGGGATCAAAAACGGGTCGCCAAGGTATGAGCCGTTCAAGCGCAGAGACAGAGAACGCCCATCCTTAATTGTTGAGACTCGAGGGGCAACCTGGTAGCGGCCCGATTTTTCAACAAAAATTTCGTAACTCAGACTTTCACCGCTGTCAGTCCAGCCCACATTAAAGCCCGCGCCATCATCAGATGTGCGCTCAATGTCGACATCCGTATTTCGATATTCTCCACCGCTGTTGCCGGATGTTGTATCGTAATAATTTACAAAGTCTTCGGCTTCAACCCGACCAGGTAACGAGATCGGCTCGCCCACAGAGGACATGCCTTCGATCTGAATATAGTTAACGTTAATTTCACGGCTTTCGAAAAAGATTTCTAGGATATGTGAACCGGCTGAGAGATGGTGCTGAGACTCTATGGTTTGCCAGTTTTGCCATCCTCCGGTGTTTGGCAAAGTGGCGGTTTCACCGAGCTGGCTACCATTTAATTTAAAGTGAAGTCTTCGTCCATCTTTGGGGGTCGATATCCGTGTTTTAAACTGATAGTCACCAGCTGTTGGCACAAGGATGTTGTAGTGAATATATTCACCCTGCTTCGTCCAACCGACATAATAGCCACCGTCTGTATCCTCAGCGATGCCGATATCAACTTTGCCCCAACCATACTCGCCTCCCTCGTTGTACCAAGTTGAGTCTTGCGCGCCATCATAATCTTCAGCTTCAATGGTGCCAGGTAAAGTCACCTCGCCTTGCGCTGGTAATGCCGCTGTCAGACACCCAATCAGAAGTAATAGGTAAGAAGTAGAGCGTTTCTTAAAGTGATTTCTCATAACCATCCCTGTGACTCAATTAACGTCTATAGCCGTCCGCATTAAGCCAGGTTATCCCATGCCGGCGAATGGCTACGCGCAAACCGTCAACAATGTGACACGTTGAGTCAAGAGTATGGCGAAATAGCTAAGGCCGCATGTCAACACACGACGCTGTCATGTCATCTGACGCCAAGATAGTTAAACCGTGATGAAATTCACAGCCCCTACTGAACCAGCTTCCTGTAATGTTGCGGAGCGCACTGATACCAGCGTTTGAAAGCGCGAGTGAAATTACCTGCGTCAGAAAAGCCCAAATTTTGGGCGATTTCACTGACGCTGTAGGCAGAAGAATTTATGTAAACCTCCGCCTCCTTCATGCGCACTTGATCTAAAAGCTGACTGTAACTGGTGTTCTGCTTTGACAGCCGACGCTGCAACGAACGAACACTAACCCCCAGCCTTTCTGCGACAGCGGAGATGGAAAAATCATCGTCACTTAAAGCAGTTCGAATGCTTTGGCTTAGTTGTGCCAAGAAGTCATCTGGTTTCAATCGGTGAATCGTATTCAGACAATCAGCATCATGCGTTTCAAAAAGTGCAGCATTCGCATGCATTGAGCCTTGTAGCAAGCTTGCTCTATTAAGCAACAACGCATGCTGTTTCGCTTGCCACTGAATAGGCACCCCAAAATATGCTTCATAAACTGCTGCATCATCCGGCTTCTTCTGTGCCAGATGAACTTCATAAATAAGTTCGCTGCGTGGCTGTACAAAACGAAAAGTTCGTACCGTCGCGGCTAAGATAGCATCTGAAATCATCACGTGAGGCTCTGCTGAGCCTACAGCGTCATAGCTAAACAGAGGGTGCTCCGGCGTGTCATCAAAGGTATAGCGCAGCACATTTGATATATACGCACTATATTTTGCCATCAAATGTAAGCCCGTATGAAAATTGGGGGCGGCAAGAACAGCAAGCGAGAGAGATTGAAAAGTATTCGGAACTAGTCCTAATCGAGACACCAAACCAACGCTGTTGCCATGAAGCTGGTAGGCCGCATCGAACAGGCGAGTGACCTGATCTGCATTCCAATAGGTTTGATTGACAACATGCGCTTCCAACCCTGCATGCCGCAAGATTTCTGCATTACACCAACCCGTCAGCTTAAAACCTTGTAGGCAAGAATTGACCCAACTTCCTAAAATATACGACTTATCCAAAGCCAATACTCACTCCAATGCTTTGCTCAAAATGTTACCAGCTTATATCGGCGCCTTCATGACGCTATTCACACACTCTTAGATTGATCGGCTCACCACAAGACAAATCAGACCCCTCTCCGCTAAAGCAGTAGATTCCGTCGCCCCTTATCTATGGCAGTGCAATGTGAGTAGCGAAAATAAAAAAACGGCACCCGAAGGTGCCGTTTTCTCGAGTTCAGAGTCAGCAGTTATAAACCCAGGATCTGCTTGCCCTGTTTGAACTCTACGTCGACTGGGATCTTTGCAGCTTCCAATCTAGCCAGGTCAGCGGCTAACTGTTCGCCAATCACCCCTTTCGTAGCCAACAACTGATCAACCCCCGCATAGTCACCGTCACCTTGCAGAGTGAGGATCAACTTGGAGAGATCGTTAGTGGCTTGGGTGAACTTGTCGAAATTCACTCGATAAAACCCTTCGCTATCACGGCTAAACGCGCCTTGCTCGGCAAAGTAGTTAAAACGCATCATATTGGCTTTACCGTGGGCACTGGAAGCACCAAAGCGCACACTACGGAAAATACCCGCGAGGAAGGTGGTGTAATAATCTTCCAGCACACCTTCGGTGATCTCGCCTTTATTAAACAGCTCTCGCACCATATACAGGCCCAAGATATCCGCTTTGCCCTCTTCCAACGGCGAGGCATGTTCTTTCAAGGCATGCCGTACAGTGCCATTGCCGTTCAGGGTATTCTTGATACCTAAACCGTGAGCCACTTCATGGAACATGGTGTTGGCAAAGAAGGCATCAAAGGTGATGTGTTGACGTTGGTCTGGCGCAATCAGCACATCAGCGATGGGCAACAAGATCTGATCAAATTTCGCCCGCATCGCGTTCTTCAACTGCAGACGACGCGTGCCTTTTTCCAACTGCACCCGTTCATCATTGGGCAAGTTAATCGCGATGGTCTTGCTGCCTGCATTGGAGTGACCGGCGTAGTAGATCACCTCATAGGCATTTAGATCCGCATCAGAACCGGGCACTTCAGCTTTATACGCTGCATCTACCGGTAAACCGGTTTGTAGCTCAGGCAAAAACTGCGCAAAACGTGCTAAGCGCTCGCTCCACGCCATATCCTTTAACAGCACATAAGACTCAAATGCAGCACGATAGCCATAGAGCTGGTCTTCATAAGTCTCAATGGGCCCAAAAACCAGATCAATCGGATTATTCTTCATATCCATCCACGCCATGTCGGAAGGATAATAATCGTTGCTTAATAGCGCTTCGGCTCGCAGCTTAAGGTAATTGGCAAACTCGCCGTCTTTCGCAAGCGCTGACGCCTGACGCAGTAAATCGGCGGCTTGAGTCAGTTCAATTTGGTAGTGCGAGGCATAGTCAATCGCTTTAAAGCCACCATCACTTTCACGAACAACGACGGAATAGAGTCCATCCTTATCTGCAAAGCTAGCCGCTTCAAACTCGGCCTTAGTCATATCATGGGGATAGAACTCCGCACCGAGGGGCTTGTCGTCATATCCGGTCAAAAACGGCTTGTCACCATTTAACCTGTCCCATGGACCGTAGTTGATGGCGGCAAAATGGCGAACTTCAGGATCTTCGATAGCTTGAAGAAAGGTAGTTTTATCCTCACCAAAAGCTTGG
Source organism: Corallincola holothuriorum (assembly GCF_003336225.1). NCBI lineage: Bacteria > Pseudomonadati > Pseudomonadota > Gammaproteobacteria > Alteromonadales > Psychromonadaceae > Corallincola > Corallincola holothuriorum. Next base: position 131,962 of record NZ_QPID01000003.1, on the reverse strand, counting down.
CGCCAAAACAGATCATCCATAATTTCTGAGGCATCAATCAGAAGCGCAAGCATCTGTTTTTGCTGTTCAGAATAAGCAGATAGATCAGCGGTCAGCGACACGGGTTGATAAATAGAAAGCCGACTTCTATTGAAGTCGGCTTTAAGCTGCACTTGTTGTTTTTTGGTTTGTGCAGATGACTCGGGTGCCTTTTGCTCGGCTGGTTGGCAAGCAACCAGTCCTAACGACACTCCGAGTACAACCCCTCTGGAGATGGGGGAGAGGGTCATCATAGGATCCTCATTATTATATTGTTTGTTTTAGTATGGGCAGGAATACTACCTGCCCAGCGCTGCGTATAGTAATACTGAAGTGGTATAAAAAAACCAAAGTGAAGATCAAAATAGTAGAAGCAGCTATGTCAGCTTTTTGTACATATTTATTTACGAAATAATTTACAACGGCAAGAACGCCTGCTGCGATGCCAGCTGCCGCGATAAAAACCACCGCAGCCAAATGCAACGCATCACTTAGTCCAGTTCAAATTCTACCCAGACCTGCACACTGATCTGCTGCGTCGGCGCTTGATAACCTGCACTTTCATCCGCCATCGCCATCCGCAACTGGGGCATAGGAGACGCCTGGTTGACGGTGTCGATACGCTCAACCTCGCCTAGTTTGGCACCATAAACAGCGGCAAGCTCTTGCGCCTGCTTACGGGCATCTTTTAATGCGGCGATACGCGCCTGATGTTGTAACGACTTTAACTGGCTGAAGTGCCAATTAACGCCCTGCACCTCATCAGCACCCGCACTCACCACTTTATCCAGCAGCGGCGCTAGCAGCGTTGGATCCTTTAAGATCAGGACGATCTGACGAGAAGCTTCAATACCGATATAGGTACGCACGCGATTTTGATAATCGTAACGGGGGGATAATCGCAGGTCTGCTGCGTCGATCTGGTTATCTGCCAACCCCAAACCTCTAACGCTGTCCAAAATCGCGGTAACCGACTCATCTGCTGCACTTTTAGCCTGTGTTGCCGTGGTCGCAGTTTTCACCACCTGCAGCCGTACCAGCACCTGATCGGGTATCTGTTCCAGCGTCGCCGTTCCCATCACGCTGATGGTGCCAGCCGTGGCCGACCCCATCAACAACATCAGATAGAGGCCAACAAGCATCAATACTCTCTGCATCTTTCCTCTCCTTGTCATGATTCAAACAGCTAGCTGATTGTAGCGCCCGCAGCTCCAGCCGCTTCGATCCCCTTGGTCAACGCATCTCGCCGATTCAATTTACTGGCGTTTAACGTCTCCAGTTCATTCAAGCTCTGCGCTAAATCTTTCAGTTCTCGGTTCAACGCTTTCTCTTCTGCCAGCAGCTCTGCACGGCGTGCTTCATAGCTTTTATCAAGCTCAGCTAAAGCGGCATCCATCTGTACCTGCACTTCGCCAAACATAGATTGCTTCTGATCTGTTTGCTGGCGTCGGGCTTCTTCAAGGGTGCTACGCTTCTCCTGCCTTAGCAGATCCATATTGCTTCGATGGTTGACCACCAACTCCTCTTTTTCGACCCGCAGTTGCTCTCGCATCTGCTGATGCTCCTCTTTGGTCTGCTCCAGCGCTTTATCACGCGCTTTCACGCGGGCATCAAGATAGGCACGATATTCATCGGACGAAATGGAATCGGGATCAAGGCCGCTGATATCAGCCTTGTACGCCTTGTGCACATCCTGTACCAAGATATTGTAGTTACGATCGTTGTCGACCATGGCTTTATCCAAAGCGCGGCGTTTACTGGCAAACGCGTGCTCGGCCTGAGTAAAACGGTCTTCAAACTTTACATTCAAGGCGATGAGCTGCTGTTTACGCTGCTCATTCAAGTTGGCCTGACTTTGCCGAGACTTAGCAGCATAACGCTCTTCAACTGCTTGGCGTTGGCTTTCAAACTGTTGCTTGAGCCGATCCACCTTGTATCGGTTGGAATCCCTCAGAGCACTCAATTGCACCAGTACTTCCTGATGGCGCACCCGCGAACCGCTAAGCTTCTCTGTCAACTCTGCGACTTCAATATTGACCTGTGAGAGCTCCGCACTGGCAAGTTTCAACGCACTGTTAAATTCTGCAGAACTGATCACCACATCATTGTCTTTCTGTGGCATCCCCTCATCAGTGAACGGATCGTTCTCAAATGCAATCTCTATCTCCCAGCCATGACCGCCCTTCTTCGCATCGGCCACGCCCAGCACGGCTTTACTTTCTCCACGCTGGCGTCCAACGGCGACCACTTGAACGTCACCGAGAACAAACAGTGGTTGATAAAGATCCTCTTTCGGCGAGAGTTTCGCCGTAAAACGGTATTGCACTGCGCTATCGCCGACTAGAGATTCACTGTCCAGCTTTACCGAGCCAACCTGCCATGGTTGCCAAACGATATGGCGCTCAATCGCCTTTTGCACTTCAGCTGAATCGGGGGCATCACTACAGCCCGTCATTAACAACAGACTGCCAAACATTAGAACAAGTAATTTATTTACCATACCCACGGGATCCATTTCGAAGAAAACAATCAATCAAACCTGACAGAGTTTATGGGGTTGTCACGGCGGTGTCAGCGGCAAGAGTCAAAAAATCCACTATCTACAACGTAAAAAGGCGCCAATCAGGCGCCCTTTCTTAGGGATATGCGATATTAAGCCAACGGCATTTCCACTTCTGGATCCGCATCCGCTTCGTAATCCACGCCCGTCACCCCGAAACCAAACAGCTTCAGGAAGTCGGCGTGGTAGCCGCGATAATCTGTTAACTCGTTATAGTTCTCAGTGGTGACTTCCGGCCAAACATCGGCAACAGCAGCCTGAACATGAGGCGCAAGCTCTTTGTCATCAACACGCAAACGATTATCTTCATCTAGGTTTTCAGGGCCGACATAGACCTGTTGGAACAAACGCTGGATCTGTTCGATACAACCTTCGTGGCTGCCCTCTTCCTTCATCACTTTATATAGCAATGAAATATACAGCGGCATAATTGGAATGGCGGAACTGGCTTGCGTCACCAACGCCTTTAACACGCTCACGCGGGCCTGTCCCTTGAGCCCACTTAACTTGCCTGTGATCGCGGCGGCAGCACGATCAAGATCTTCTTTCGCTTTACCAATGGTCGCTTTGCCATAAATAGGCCAGGTCAATTCTTTACCGATGTAGCTGTAGGCAACTGTTTCCACGTTTTCTGCTAACACACCCGCTTCACTCAGTGCATCAAGCCATAGCTCCCAATCTTCACCGCCCATCACTTTCACGGTATCGGCGATCTCTTGCTCGGTCGCTGGCTCCAGCGTCATCTCATGCACTTCAAGCTTGTCTGTATTCAGCGTACGCGCGGTATACGCCTGACCGATCGGCTTCAATGTTGAAGTGAAAGTCTCGCCAGTTTTAGGATCCGTACGGCGAGGCGATGCCAAGCTGTAAACCACCATATCAACCTGACCAAGATCTTGCTTAATCACCTCAATGGTCTTCTGCTTAATCTCATCAGAAAAAGCGTCGCCATTGATGTTCTTGCTATACAAGCCAGCTTCATCAGCAGCACTTTGGAACGCCGCAGAGTTATACCAACCCGCACTGGCCGTCCGCTTCACCGTACCCGGCTTTTCAAAGAAAATACCGAGGGTGGCAGCACCGCAACCAAACGCGGCAGTGATACGCGACGCCATGCCATATCCAGTAGAGGCACCGATCACTAACACCTTCTTGGGACCATTAGCGATAGCACCCTGTGCTTTGGTAAAGGCGATCTGCTCCTGCACGTTGGCCGCACAGCCAGCGGGATGGGAATTGGTACAGATAAAACCGCGAATTTTTGGCTTGATAACCATGAGTCATTCCTGTCTGTTGGCGAGCAAATAAGCGCTAGCCCAATGATAAGCTGCGCCTATTATGTCCGAATAGTGAGCGTTGACCAAACCAACACGCAGTGGTCGGAGTTGGTTAACCTTCTATATTGGCAACCTTTTCCGCTTGTGCCAGTCGATTCTCTACTTTTACCTTCTGCCCAGGCTGCAAACGCTCAGCACCTCGAACCACCACCGCCTGCCCTGCGGATAGCTCACCGACCACCTGGATCAGATCGCCTTGGGCAATACCTGTGCTTACCTCAATACGGCTAGCAGCACCCTCTTCATCGATGCTAAAGACATAGCGCTGCTTGCCGCGCAATACCAATGCATCACGAGGCACGGCGATCACCTGCATCGGCTGACTGTTGGGCAGCGCGACTTTGACCGCAGCGCCCACCGGCCAATCCGTGTCGTTCATCTGCAACCTCAACTCCATGGTACGAGAGCGCTGGTCGCCCACAGGGATCAAGGTTCGTACAGCAAACATTGCGGATTGGTTGAGATAGGAAACCTCCACCTGATCGCCAACTTTGAGGTAGGCAGCCACACTCAATGGTGCCTGTATGCGCACCTCGCGCGTAGAGATCTGCACTAAGCGCAGAAGATCTTCACCAATCTCCGTATATTCACCGGGCTGCTGTACACGACTCACCACCAAACCATCGTAAGGGGCTTTCACCTGCGTGCGTGCCAGTCGATGCTTAATTTGCTCGCGGCTAATATTGGCCTCCACCAACTCCTGTACGGCCATGTCCCGCGACGAGGTTAACTCATCCAATTCATTCTGGGATGTTCCCTGACTGCGAGCCACTTCGGTGAAGCGCTCCAGTTTCTTATCCAAAAAGGTCAGTTGCGCCTGCAAACGCACGATGGCCGACTCAGCCGCGGCTAGCTCCAACGCCAAATAGCTATCATCAATACGCGCCAACACATCTCCGGCTGCAACCTGCGTCCCCACTTCCGCGATCCAGGTCAAACGGCCACTGATCTCTGCGGCAATCTCTGCATCATGGCGCGAGGCTACGGTGCCAGGCAACCACAGCTGCGCCTGCATCTGTTGGCTTACGGAGGTGGCCACCCACACCGACGCCGGTGGCGTTTCCGCAACAGCACTAGATGACAGGCAGACTAGGCCAACACTGATAAACCACTTCACAAATCTCATCTCACTAACTCCGGTTGCCTTTGTTGCCACTGGCCATTGGAAAACGCTCCGGCATATCCACGACTTCGGCTTGCCTCTGTTGACCTTCACCTAGGCGCAGTAATGCCGGTAACAACAGCAGGGTAAATAACGTACTCACCGACATGCCGCCGACAATGACCGTCGCCAGGCCACGATAGATAACACTGCCAGTGCCTGGCATCAGCACCAGCGGCAACATGCCGAAAATACTGGTCAAGGTACTCATAAAGATAGGCCGCATCCGCAACAACAATGCCTGCCTGACAGCTTCAGCACGATCTTCGCCATGGCGCTCTGCGGAGCGGGTCTGATGCACTAACAGGATCGCGTTGTTCACCACCAAACCCAGTAAGATCACAAAGCCAATCATGGTCAGTAGATCCAGCGGTTGAAAGCTGACTAGATGCAATAAACGTAACGCTAATACGCCACCCACCGTCGCTAACGGTATCGATAGCACCACCAGCAAGCTGTCCTTGGCTGAGCGAAACAGTCCGGCCATGAGCAAAAACAACAGCAGTAAAGCAACAACGAAGTTCTCCGCCATGTTACTCAGTGCGCTCTTTAAACTATCTGCACTTCCACCATAACCGATGGCACCATCGGCAGGCATACGCGCTTGCAATTGCGGCTCAACCTCAGTTTTTATCAGATCAATCGCTTGCTGCAACGTCATCCCCTCAGGGGGCGTTACACCTAACGTAATGGTACGGCGGCGATCAATGCGCTGAACCTGACTTGGCCCTACGGTACGCTCAATATCTACGAGTTCGCCCAAGGTCACCTGACCACCTTGAGGCGTTGCCAACGGCATGGCGGAAAGCTGCTCAGGTGACTGCCATTGATCACTGCGGAAGATGATATTCATCCGCTTATCACCATCAAAGTACTCGCCAACGTAAAGGCCATCACCAAACGACCGTATCAGCCTGCCAAGATCGCTGCGATCCCAACCCACTTCCAACATCCGTCTGTCATTTGGCACCACCCGGAGTTCTGGTTCCGCCATCTCTAAGCCGGGATTTGGGCGTACATTCGCTTCCGGCATCACTTCATTTAGCCGCTCGACACCAAAACGTGCCACTTGCAGCAGAGCGTCGGTGTCTCGCGATTTCAGGTGCACAGCAATATGGCGTCCACCCCCAAAACCACCAAACAGGTTACCTTGCCGGGCAAAAGCCATGGTGTCTGGCAGACCTACCAAGATCTGCTCCCGCATCAAGGTTTCCATCTCTCCGACTTGCTCTTGCTCTTTCACCCTGACGCCCATGGTGCCACCGTTGGGCCAGAGGATGATGTAGTAGTTTTTCAACGCGGGTTGCTGCTCGCCCTTCATGTAAGGATCTAAGCGTTGAACTATGGTCTGCACGATCTCTTTATCTAACGTATCGATAGATGCACCTGGGGGGAAATTAAACCAAGCATCAACCGCATCCCGTTTCACTGGCGGCAGATAGTCGATCGATGGCAACATCAATACAGTCACTGCAATCGGCACTGTCATCATGCTGACAATTAAAAGCCAGCGCCGCTTAGCGGATGCCGTTAATCGCATAATTCTCTCGGTGATGCGGAGCCATAAACCTGCCAACCGATCTGGGATCGCATCACGTACCAACCAGCGGCTGGCAGCAGCGGGTAAAATAGTGACCGCAACAAGTAAAGAGATGGACACTGCGATGGCGATAGTCAGCGCCAAATCAGCAAACAGTTGACCTTCGACATCCTTAAGGAAAATCACCGGGATGAAAATGGCCACCGTGGTAGCTGTGGACGCCAACAGCGCCCCCCATACCTCAGTGGCACCGACTTCCGCAGCTCGCAAGCCGGTCTCGCCTTGTTGGCGATGACGAACGATATTTTCCAGCACAACAATGGCCGCATCCAACACCATACCCACCGCAAAGGCCAAACCGGCCAGAGAGATCACATTCAGTGAACGCCCAGTGAGCTTAAGTACCACAAAGGTGGACAACAGCGAGATCGGGATCGCCAATGCCACCAGCAAGGTGGCGCGAGTCTGGCGCATAAACCACCACAACACGCCAATGGCGAGCAAGATGCCAATACTCAAATTGCCTGTGAGCAGGTTGATCGCTCGCAGAATGAAAATCGACGCATCAAAAGACTGCTCCATGGTGAGCTGTTTTTCTGCCAATACCGTCTGCCGCAGCTTCTCTACTTCCGCTTTCACTAACGACAAGGTTGCCAAAACATTTGCGCCACTTTGGCGATCGATACGCACCGATATCGCTGGATTGCCATTCTGGATCGCCAACCCCTGGCGATCGCCACGTTTCACCGTGATCTCTGCGATGTCCCGCAGATACACTGGCCGACCATCACGCCATTCAAGAATTAACTCACCCAACTGCTCCGGCTGGTAACGCCCAGCAAAGCGCAAGGTGTACTGACGCCGCCCCACATCGACAAAACCGCCGGATATGTCATTGCCACTGCCGAGCAAGCTACCGATAGCACTCAGATCGATTCCCAGATCAGCAGCAAGAAACGGATCGAAACGAACCTGTAGCTCTTCCGGCGAACCGCCGCCACTTTCTAAACGCGCACGACTGACACCGGGCACAGACTCCAAACGGGGGCGCACCACATCTTCAAAGAAAGTCAGGTAGTCACTAACTGGGTGTTCATTCTCCGGCAACGCCTGAATGAAGAAGTAGGTCAACGCAGGAGTGTCTCCACCCCAACCGCCCAACATGATGGTGGGTGGATCAGAGTCGCGAGGCATCAATGGCAAGCGGTTCATCCGCGCAATCACCTCAATCAAGGTCTTCTGCATATCGGTTTCTAAACCGAATGTCAGATTGATCCAGCTGGTACCGCGATTCGCCCAGGCGGACATCTCTTCAACACCCGGCAGCCCCTGCAACACCTCTTCTTGTGGCTCAAGGATCTCCGACTCAATCTCCCGCGGCGAGGCCGCGCGCCAACTGGTCATCACCGAGATCTGCGGACGCTCAATCGAGGGGAAGAGTTGTACTGGCAGCTGATGCAGGCTGTATAGCCCTAACAAAGCCACCATGGCAACCATGATTAAAACACCGGCGGGGTTCTTCAATGAACTGGAAGTAAGGACCATAACCTTGTCACACTGATAATAATGACACTGAGTATATGAGGGAAAAAAGGTTAACGCCTAGGCAAAGGGTTACAAATTATTAACATTGAGGCCAATCTGTTTGTCTGTGCAAATCTCAATCGAGCTGACAACTGTACTTAACCACCTCAACCCCCGTGGCATGGGTGTAGCTATGTTCTTTAGACATACCGACATGACGCATCACAGCAATCGATGCGAGGTTATCAGGCATAGCAATGGCCACCAATTTGCTGGCTTCTTTACGCTGCTTACTATTGTTCAACACCCAGGCGGCAGCCTCTTTAGCGTAACCCTGCCCCCATTCACAACGAAACAACCGGTAGCCCAACTCAAGTTCGCCGGTCTCATCCCCCTTAGCATCAACAAACGGTCGATTATGTACCCAGCCCAATATCCTTCCATCCTCCTGATGCTCCATCACAAAGAAGCCCAGATGCGATGCTCTTTCAGCCAATGCCTGCCAACGGGGTAACACCCGCTCACGATAGTGCTGAACTGGCGTCGGATTCCCGCCGTTGATGTAACGCATCACTTCAGGGTCACTGTCCAGAGCGACCAAAGCATGCAGATGCTGCTCATTCACGGGGTGATAGTTGATGCGTGTTGAACAACACAAGGTACCCATAATGACTCCCTACTCTACTTCAGCCCTAGCCTCTGCCATGAGCTTTACCTTAGTGGAATGATGCAGCTTGACCGCGAAAGAAAACGCCAATGCAAAGTAGATATAGTCCCTAAGTAGTTGAACTGCAATTCGTTCAACAATGCTTGTGAAGCCACGCAACACCACACAGTTCATCCGCAAATAATAGAAAGCAACAAACCCGCCCTCGTTATTGCAGTCATTGCGACGTCTAGACACCTAAATGGTGCGCTTTGTGCAACTGATGTTTAGGGAAAGAGTCATTCAATTTAGATACGCCAACCAGCGCAACCATGGCGATTGCAAAGCTTAGATGTGCTTAGTATTTACTGGGGCGAGTAGAGCGCATAAATAAGACTGAGGCTATGCATTAGACAAGTTAAGCGTTTGAGAGCACTTAACTTGTCTTAGTGTGCGACTAGAAGAAGTAGCTACCGCCGAGGCCAATCCAACCAACATCTATATCATCACCCAAGCTATAACCCGCCTCAGCGTGCATCGCAAACTGCTCTGTCAGACGATATTCAGCGCCGAGAGTACTATAAAGTACGGTGCCATCATCAATATCGGCCTCACCACCTTGGACATCCAGGTCAATATTTTGAATACCCAAGCCCAATCCTCCGGTAAATGAGAAGTTCTCGGTAACAAACCATTGGGGTGCCCACGCCGCATAAGCAATACTCACGTCACCTGTTCCAGTAACGGATTCATTGCTGTAACCTCCCTTAAAACTAAACTCGCCCTGATCCATATAGCCAATTTTCCAGGTCCAGAGCGGGCTGTATTGAAACTTAGCAAACAGCTCAAAACCGGCATCGGTATCATCGTCAAGATTCGCTTGGAAGCCGCAATCAAAAACACAAAAATCCCAACTTTCATCGAAATAGGTTTTTACACCCGTAGCACCAATGGAGAGGCTTGGGCCTTCGCTTTCGGCGAAAGCGGACGTAGAACAGGCAAATAAACAAGTAGCAAGGACAATAGCAGGGGCTTTCATAACGACTCTTCCATAAGTGAATATTGAATTACAGTAACCGTCTGAATATACGATAAAAAGAGCCACCGATAAAGCGGTGGCCAGTCATTGCTTGCGCTAACGCAACCGATCCCCGTTAGGCTTGGGCCAAGGCCTGCTCTAGGTCTGCAAGAATGTCATCGATATGTTCGATACCGACACATAGACGGAGCATCTCAGGAGTCACACCAGCGGCTGTCAGCTCCTCATCAGAGAGTTGACGGTGAGTGGTACTGGCCGGATGGCACGCCAGTGATTTCGCATCACCAATATTCACCAAACGCTTAAACAAGCCAAGCGCATCGTAAAACTTCACTCCCGCTTCCAAACCGCCCTTAATACCAAAGGTGAGCAGTGATGAAGGTTTACCATTAAAGTACTTCTGCGCCAAAGGATAACGAGGGTCTTCCTCCAGGCCGGCAAAACTAACCCACTCGACTTTTTCATGCTGTTTCAGATAACTCGCCACCGCGAGGGCGTTATCGCAATGACGCTCCATCCGCAACGCTAAGGTTTCTATCCCTTGCAGGATTAAAAAGGCATTCATTGGTGATATTGCCGCACCGGTATTACGTAGCGGCACCGTACGGGCACGACCGGCGAAGGCCGCAGGACCAAACGCTTCGGTATACACCACACCATGATAAGCCGGCTCCGGTTGGGTCAGCATAGGGTATTTTTCCGCATAGTCGGCCCACGGGAAGGTGCCGCCATCTACAATCACACCGCCTAGCGCAGTGCCGTGTCCACCCATATATTTAGTCAATGAATGCACCACAATATCGGCACCATGCTCGATCGGTTTACACAATACCGGGGTTGCCACCGTGTTATCGACCACCAACGGTACACCGCCGTCATGGGCCACTTTCGCAACAGCCTCCAGATCAATAATGTTGCCTGCGGGGTTGCCAATCGTCTCGCAGAATACCGCACGGGTATTCTCATCAATACAGGCAGCGATCGCCTCAGCGCTATCATCCGCTGCGAACTTAACCTCAATTCCCATTGACGGCAGCATGTGAGCAAACAGGGTATAGGTGCCACCGTACAGTTGTGGCGGCGATACGATATTCGCGCCAGCACTGGCCAAGGTAATAATCGCATAATGAATAGCTGAACTACCGGCTGATAAAGCAAGCGCCGCAACGCCTCCTTCCAACGCAGCGCAGCGCTGCTCCAACACATCTGTGGTCGGATTCATAATACGGGTGTAGATATTCCCAGGCACTTCCAGATTAAATAGATCGGCGCCATGCTGAGCGTTATCAAATTCATACGCCACAGTTTGATAAATAGGCACGGCAACCGATTTGGTCGTCGGGTCAGTTTGATAACCAGCATGTATCGCCTTGGTTGCATCTTTCATTCAGATCGATCCTTTGTCATTAGACGTGAAAACTACGCCGAATTAGGTTTTGAAGTGGGTTAAAAGCAGTCTTGTTATCAGTACCGCAAAGGGGTCATCCACAGATAGTGACATGACCGGGTTGACTGGCAACTTCCTGCAACCAGCGCCTGATAGCCGGATAGCACTCCAGATTAAAACCGCCTTCATCGGCCACATGGGTATAGGCATAGAGCGCAATGTCAGCAATGGTATAACTATCTGCCACCATAAAACGCCGGGTGCTCAGGTGGCGTTCCAATACCCGCAGCGCTTTTTCCCCTTTGGGATGAGCCGCCGCCAGTTCCGACTCATGTTTACTCGGATCAGCAAACACCCGCCAGAATCGACTAGTCGCGATATAGGGCTCATGACTGTATTGTTCGAAGAACATCCACTGTAAGACCTGCGCCCGCTCGAACGAGTCCTGCGGCAGGTAAGCGGTATTCTCTGCCAGGAACCACAGTATCGCATTTGATTCCGGCAATGTACGGCCATCTGGAAGCTGCAATACGGGCACTTTGCCATTGCAGTTTAAATTCAAAAACTCAGGGGTTCGCGATTCACCGCTAATAATGTCAATAGAATACCGCTCATAGGGAATATCCAGATGAGACATCATTAAGCGCACTTTATAGCAGTTACCAGAAGCTGGCATTTCGAAGAGGCGGTACATGGTTCCTCCTATGAACTCAGCCATGATTAAATAGGCAGCCAATCAGGTCGATAAGCATGGCAGGGGCAGGCGAGCAATACCAGCTAAAGACGGATAAAAACCAGCAAAATAAGCCACTGATCAAATTAACCAACCATCGCCACCCAAAGCAACTAAATCAGTGACTTAACAAATAGAATAGCCATAGATAGACAGCAGCCTAAAACGGTAAGCTAGTTAACTTTTTCAAACGCCTTAATTGCCCCCATCATAGTGGGAAAGCCTTTACTTCCCTGACTTTCCAAAGCACTAAACATACTGCCCGACAGCGCACCAAAAAATCCCATACTGAGCACATCTTGGCCACATAAATATAGATTACTGTAGGGTGTCTTGGCTTGACAGAATTCAAAGCTATCGCGGCCAGCAATAAAGGGGACACCGTACATATTGCCGTGAGGATGCTGGGTAAAAAAGGCCAAGCTGAGCGGTGTGGATAACTCTCTATAGTCAATCGCTGCTCTCAACTCTGGATAATGCTGGCTGACGGTATCGATAAGCTGACTAATCAACTCATCTTTCATCGCTCGGTAATCCTTACCGCGCTTTTTCCAAACAGTATCTCGCCACTGGCTAAACTGTTCGGGGTCGATATGTGCGACAACCTCACCGCAAAAATTGCTATTCTCGCCCTGCTTTAATGTCGGAAATGAAAGAAATACACCGCGGCTTTCCTGAGTCAAAAATGGCCCATCGGCTTTTTGATCAAATAGCCAATAATTGCTGCTGGTAAAGCCCAGCTCACGGGGGTCTCTATTCAGCGAAAAGTACAGCGTCATAAGACTGGTGCGCCAAGGGAGCTCTTCTAAATCTGGATATATCGGCTTATCTAAAAGTTTACGATAAGTATTGTAAGCCCCTGAACTCGAGAACAGCTGTTTGATAGGTAACGTAAAGGAATGCGCGTTAGGCTTATGGTGATCTATGGTGACATCCAGCGCAACAACCTGAGCTGCTCCCTGTTCTTTGCCGGTAATGATTTTCTCTATCTTCACATTGGTCAGGCAAGTGCCGTCACACTTTTCCAGCTCATCAAGTAACACCTGGGCAATCTGGCCGCTTCCCCCCTCAGGGTACCAACCACCGTCAAGATAACTGTTCATCACCAACGCATGGATCGCGAACATACTCTGTTCAGGTGGCAAGCCATAATCGCCCCACTGACTCGCGAGCAAGTTTCGCAGCGCCTTATCTTTAAAGTGACACGCCAAATACTCGGCAGTGGTCTGCCTTCCCAACTTGTTATTGAGATGGCGCAACCAACGCAGAGGATAGGCAATTAGCGATGGAACAATATTTATAATATTTTTTTTGATCAGCCATTGGCTGGCCTTCTGAATATCTTTGAAGTAGCCCTTGATCGCTTTTTCTTCGTGAGGAAATTTATCCACCAAGCTGGCGATCAACTCTGCCTTTCCAGCGATGAAATCAAAACTGAGATCTTGATAACGAATACGATCATAGGCCTGATCAAGCTTTCGCCACTTCAATCGGTCGTTTGACAGAAAACGTAACAACCTAGAAGGCAATTTTTCATCTTCAGGGTTACCAACATAGTGGATACCTACGTCCCATTCATATTGGCCACCTTTGCGCCCAAAGGTATGCGTTTGACCACCCGCAGTCCAGTGCTGCTCTAATAGACAAACTTTTTTAGCAAACACCTTTGCCAACAACAAGGCGACACAGAGACCACCAATGCCTGAGCCGATGACGTGAACGTCATACGTTTGCAACTTGTCTATTAATGCCTTGTTTGCAACTACCATGTTGTCTGAAATGTCCTAGTGAACGATCTATTTGGAAAGGAGTCACCACAACATATACAGCTACACATTAATTACTAGGTGCACGATCAATGTGTGGTTTTTATTATCAAATACAGTATCACGACGACCGACAATACACTCGCCATGTACACATCTTAAACCACGCAGACGCACTTACCCGGAGCTAATAGGGAATTACTGACACTCTGTCGTTGCGACGTCCATCAGCTTCACTCGCAATGCTTCACCCTCTTCATAAGCGCACTGGCTTAGCCCATCCTGGCTGTTATAGCGTTGCTTACAACTGTCGGTCACCTGTTGCTGTTGTGATTCCGTCAACGACACCTCTGCGATCAGCTTAAACTCCTGACACTGCTCAGGTGTCAATTCCGACGCGCTCGCCGAAGATACGAATGCAAATGCCAATACTGCGGCGCCAATCAGGTTTTGTTTGCTATTGGACGTCATTGGGTTCCTCTGCCGTGACTTTAATTAATCGCTTTGCTAATTAAGCAAAGAAGAATGCCACTGAATTTACGATTAAAAAACAAACGCCCTCACATTGTTAAAAAAATGTGATCAAAAACAACATCCCATTCCGGCGGCTTGTTAATAACCAATTACATTCATTCAGTAATTAACTCGCTATAATGACGCCCAATTGTGACAACCGGATAGCAAACGTGCGTAAAGACAGTGCCGATTTTACCGATATTTTTCTCCATGACAGGCCACTGATCGACACTCGTGCACCACTGGAGTTTGCCAAAGGCGCCTTCCCCACCGCAGTTAATCTGCCCCTAATGACAGATCAAGAGCGCGCCAAAGTGGGCACCTGCTACAAAAAGCATGGCCAAGATGCCGCAATAAAGCTCGGCCACCAACTGGTGAAAGGGGCTACCAAAGAGGCGCGAGTGGCCGCTTGGCAGCGCTTTGCCGAGCAACATCCAGAGGGTTACCTCTACTGTTTTCGCGGCGGCTTGCGCTCGCGGATCAGTCAACAATGGCTGACAGAAACAGGCACCCCCTACCCCCGAATTAGCGGCGGCTATAAAGCAATGCGCCGCTTCTTAATCGACGAGCTAGAGCAGCAATTACCTAAGGTGCCACTGGTCATTCTGGGGGGGCGTACCGGCTGTGCTAAAACTCACTTGCTCACCGGCTTACCACGTTTTATCGATCTGGAAGGTTTAGCAAATCATCGAGGTAGCGCTTTTGGCAAACGTATCGGTGGCCAGCCTGCACAAATAGGCTTTGAAAATGCCCTAGCGATCGACCTATTAAAATATCGTCATCAGCACGGTTACCAGCCGCTTGTGCTAGAGGATGAAAGCCATCTGATTGGCCGCTGTGCTCTGCCACTATGCCTACAAAATGAGATGCAACAAGCACCGCTAGTATTGGTAGAAACCTCGTTAGAACAACGTATTGAGACTAGCTATCGCGACTATATTCTCGATAATTTGGCGGCATCTCAGCAAAAATGGGGAGAGGAGGAAGGCTTTAACCACTTTGCCGATGGCTTGCGCCTGGCGATGAGTAAATTAAAACGCCGCTTGGGTGATCTTCGCTACCGGGAGTTATTGGCTCTGTTGGAGCATGGCTTCAATGACCACCTCCAAGAGCGACCTGAAAGTCACAAAGCCTGGATCGCCCCGCTGTTCGCTGAGTATTACGATCCCATGTACGACTATCAGCTGACCAAAAAGCAGCACCGTATTGTGTTTCGTGGCGATACGGAAGCCGTCAACGATTACTTAAGAGATGAAGCCACCCTCAAGCGGCTGCCATCATTTACCTAACCACTTTAACTTTCGACAACACCGACTATTTTAAGGACAAAAACAAGATGAAGTTCATTTGGAAATCCCTGCTGGCGCTAACCACCCTCCTCGCTACCAGTAGCAGCTTTGCCACTGTATTTACCTTCACCGCCATACCCGATGAAGATGAAAGCCGCCTGCAGGAGCGCTTTAACAAAGTTGCCGTCTATCTCAGTGAACAACTCGGTGTCGAGGTACGTTATATTCCGGTGAAATCTTACGCGGCAGCGGTGACTGCTTTTCGTAATGATCAAGTGCAGCTGGCTTGGTTTGGCGGCTTATCTGGCGTTCGTGCACGGGCACTGGTACCTGATTCAGAAGCGCTTGCTCAAGGCTATGAGGACCAATTCTTCAAAACCTACTTTATCGCCCATCACCAAGCTGAACTCACTGCTGCGGCTGAGTTTCCACACAACGTGGCGGGTAAGACCTTCACCTTCGGCTCCAAAGGCTCTACCTCTGGCCGCTTAATGCCTGAGTTCTATCTACGTCTGCTCAGCGAAAAGTCGCCAGAGCAACTGTTTAGCCGCGTCGGCTTCTCCGGTGATCACAGTCGCACCATCGCTCAGGTACAGTCAGGCGCTTACCAAGTCGGTGCGGTAAATTATAAAGTGTGGGAGAGTGAGTTGGCCGCAGGCAAAATCGATGCAAACAAGGTCAGCGTGATCTGGGAAACCCCCACCTACCCCGACTATCAATGGAGCATCCGCGGTGATGTCGATGGTCGCTATGGCGAAGGCTTCAAAGCTAAGGTGAAAGCCGCCTTACTGAACATGAAAGATCCCGAGCTGTTGGCAAGCTTCCCACGTCAATCTTTCGTCCCAGCCAGCAATGCCGACTATGAACCGATTGTGCAGACTGGCAAAGCGATTGGACTGCTAGAGTAAAATCTAGGCTATACCAGCAACTAAAACACCCGCTACCAAGCGGGTGTTTTTTATGGGATTGGATTAAAACTAATCGCTCAACATGCCAAGGGCCGTTTTAGCCAACGAAGCCAATTTATCCAGTACCATTTGAAAAACACTACGAATAAATCTGTAGGTAAGCTCGCCCACTGCCATCGCAGACTTGCCAACAAAACTGAGCATGCAAGCTAAAAGCCCACGCTGCTGTGCTGCCAATGTATCCGACGCTTTAGCCGTCTCTTCCATCTCTTTTGCCAATACATCGTAAAACGTCAACGCTGCAGAAAAACCCACCTGAAGGCGGGATAAACCTGCGTCCATGATATAGGTACGAAGGGCACGAAATAGCCGCTTTTCCCATAATGCTGAGCATTGCACCTGATGTCTATCTTGCTCCTTGAGGCGAAGCGGTGCCGGATCTAACGCAGCCCCATAATTTGAGATCTGCCCATAGTCCTGATAAACCGCCGCGTTTTGGATATAACGGGTCATCTTATGCGCCATCGGGTTAATCAGGCAGGCACCATCAAGGCACAACTCACTGCCAGCATGACGGAATGGCCAAACAGGCACTAACGCCACAGGATCCGAGCCATTGGTGCTGCGATATATTTTCTTGGTGGCAGACTCCGTCGCGCCAGGATAAGCAGCGACCCCTACACGAGGTGAGCCAAACGTATATAAATTGACTTCAGCAGAGTAAGGCGGTTGCGTTAACATATTGGCCGTGAGGTTAGCCAATGCGCCTCCTAGGCTATGCCCGACACAATGCACCTTTAACCCGCCAGTCTTTCTTTTCGCAGCTAAAAAGTACTTCTCTAACGTGCCAGCCATGCTATCAAATGTTCGGAAAAAGCCAGCATGACAAGGATGGTTGTTCGGTGCATTAGTGACACCACAATGGGCATCAGTCACGGCATCCTTCAATGTCGCCGTGCCGCGAATAGCCACAATATGATGGCCATCGTAGGGCGTGTTCGGTCTACCCTGCCCTATCACAGCAAAACCTGTTCGACGGTCAAACATACGATCGATCACTGTGCCACTGATGCCGGAGACCAAACCGCCTTGGAAGTCGAATTTTCTAGCTGCGATAAGCGGTACATTTTCATGTATTTTGTCTGCAGCTGCGGTTTGTGTCACGTAGGCATAGAGAGCTGCCTCTGAAGCTAATTTTGGAGTAAGGGGTAGCATAGCCATATATGTATTCCTTTACTTGGCCTTTAAATTAGTAGGTGTAGTCGTATTGCTCGAAAATCTTGAAATCCTCTTTCCAACGACAAATTCCAACTGCTGAAAGATTACTATCGGGATCAGTATCTTGATCGTTTTTAAATTCGAACTTTGCAACCTTGTTCTTTAGGTCACAATCTAGCATTGCCAATTTCCTTGAGTACTCTGGCCGCTCTTTGTAGCCGTAAAGTATTGATAGCCAAAGTTTAAATTTCTGGCCATTTTGCTCAGCAAAAACCTCCTGCTTTGTGTATTCCTGAACAAACATATCCCCCGGTTTTTTCGAGCGAATATTCACTGCCGCAAAGGTGAAATGACCATTCTCATCGCTAACCGTGGTGTCTACGCGCGGTGCTTCGTCCCAGAACGTCAAACTGCGGGTGATCGTTACACCCGCCACTGGCTCACCTTTCAGCGTCAGCCGTCCTTTCACTTCCGGGCACAGGTGCACGTCATAAGTTTTAAACAGTCCAAACATATCGCCCTCGACCATGGTGGAAAAACAAAACAGCAGCAGAACGAATACGCCCGCAAAAGATAAGCGCAAAGGGGTAAACAGGGTGGGGTTAACAGCCATTGAATGCTCCTTTAAACGCCGTTATTGGGTATCCGTTCCCATGAATCGAGATAGGTTAGATCATCAGATACTGTTTATCAACAGGGCAACCGCTAATGCATAACCCGCTAATATATTGGCAACTGATGCCGGAGACCAAACCGCCTTCAAAATCAAACTCCCAGAGAAGCTCACCAGGGACATTTTGATGGAAGCGTTTCGCATCAGCTTGGCGTGAGCTATACGAATAGTCTGCAGCTCTAGCAGCCAACAATGGAGTCAGTTGATACATTGTCATAAGCGTAATCCTTTACATGTTGAAACTAGTATTTACCTTCGTAATCCAATACAAAGATATAGTCATTATCCCACTGACATAGACTCACAGCGGTAAAATTCACATTACTATCCTGATCATTCTTGAACATAAACGTCGCAAGCTTGTTATTAAGTTCACAATCAAGAGAAGCTAATTTCTTTTCATACTCCAACCGAGGCTTAAAGCCTGGAAAGGTAGAAAACCATAGCTTATATTTTTGGTTATCCAATTCAGCAAATATCTCTTGCTCTGTGCGCTCCTGAACAAACATATCGCCAGGTTTCTTTGACTGGATAACGACGTCAAGAAAAGAGAAATGACCATTCTCATCGCTAACCGTGGTGTCTACGCGCGGTGCTTCGTCCCAGAACGTCAAATTGCGGGTGATCATCACACCCGCCACTGGCTCCCCTTTCAGCGTCAGCCGTCCTTTCACTTCCGGGCACAGGTGCACGTCATAAGTTTTAAACAGTCCAAACATATCGCCCTCGACCATGGTGGAAAAACAAAACAGCAGCAGAACGAATACGCCCGCAAAAGATAAGCGCAAAGGGGTAAACAGGGTGGGGTTAACAGCCATTGAATGCTCCTTTAAACGCCGTTGTTGGATATCCGTTCCCTTAAGTCGGGACAGCGTAATTGAGCCCCCTTGTTTTATCAATGGGGTATATTTGACATAGCGCTCAGCGCGCTTACCATAATCGCCGATACAGCACATTGATAGGTAGCTATTGCGATATGGAGATAAGACAAGGGATCGTCACTAACACCAAAACCACGGACGCAGAGGCTGGTGCAGCATATATCGTTTCAGTGGATCTGGATGGCTATCGGGTGAAGTTAGAGCACACAGTTCATAAGCCCTTTGAAATAACTACTGGCGACCAGTTAGCTGTCGTTGGCAAGCTCAAAGAGGGCGTGTTTTATGCCCACGCCTTTCGCAATATGAGCAACGGGCTCACCAGCACCACACAAGTGAAAGCGATGCTATGCGTAGCTTTAGTCTGCTTGACTATAAGCGTCGCATTGTTCCACTTTACGACGGGCGGGATCCAGCTTATTGCACTGTTGTTCGGTGCAGGTGCCGTCTATAGCGCCTATGTGTGGAATATCACCAGCAAAGGCTTAAGACAGCTAAAATTGCTACCCAAAGAAACTCCCAAAAAAACGTAATGAGAGACCATGTCAGCACATAACAGTATTCACTCGACGAAACAAAGCCAACTCAAAGGCTCTCATACGCCGTGCTGAATCAACTGAAGCTGAGTGGCGCAACCTTAAGTTACGGTAAGCAGCAGGTTATTGCGCCAGTCCATCTTGAGATCAATCCCGGTGAGCATGTCGCCTTAGTCGGCCGCTCTGGCGCGGGTAAAAGCTCGCTGCTGAATATGCTCTACCAGCAAGCGGCAGAGCGCGCAGCGCTTTGTCCGCAGAGCTATGGCCTGGTTGCTCCGCTGTCGGTATATCACAATATTTATATGGGCCAACTGCCCCGGCATAACGCCCTGTATAACCTGTGTAATCTGCTCCGCCCATGGGCAACACGGCGTGCCGAGGTGGCAGAGCTTGCTGCAGAGCTTGGACTCAGTGACAAGCTATTCAGTGCCGTAGCCGAGCTGTCCGGTGGGCAACAACAGCGCACAGCGATTGGCCGCGCGCTCTATCAACAAGCCCCAATTTTTCTCGGTGATGAACCAGTTTCCAGCGTTGACCCGCTGCAAGCCAAGCTGCTGATTGAGCTGATCCAAAGCCGCCATCAAAGCTCGGTCATTGCGCTACACAACAAACAGCTAGCATTAAGTTGTTTTGACCGCGTGATTGGCTTAGACCAGGGCAAGATCCTGTTTGACTTGTCAGGCGATGCCTTAACGGCTGCGCAACTCGATGCGCTCTATGTTGATGCGTAGGCCAGCCGATGGCTAACAGCGGTCAGCGCCTGAAACAGGTCTCCTTATTTTTTCTGATCAGTGCCCTGCTATTGTTGCCGTGGGCCGATCTAGCAGTGTATCAGGTGGAACCAGGAACAGAGCTAGGTCGTATGCTCAACGGCTTGCTGCATCCAGACCTCAGCCAATGGCGCACACTGCTTTCTGCTACCGGCATCACCCTCGCCTTTGCTTTTATCGGCGTCGCCGCTGCGGCAATCCTAGGTTTACCCCTCGCCTTGCTGTTTCAGTGGCGGGCGATACGAGTGGCTTGTGCCTTTTTCCGCGCGATCCACGAGTTATTCTGGGCACTGATTTTTATGCAGGTGTTTGGACTCTCTGCGCTAACAGGATTACTGGCGATCACCCTGCCCTACGCCTGCACGTTTGCCAAAGTGTACGCCGAGATCCTCGGTGGTGTTGACGACCATAACAGCGTCCCCAAAGGCACAGATAAGATCAGCCACTGGTGCTATAGCAAGATCCCCTCAGCATGGTCGGCGTTAGTGGCCTATACCCGTTACCGTTTTGAGTGCGCCCTGCGCAGCAGCGCTATTCTTGGTTTTATCGGCTTACCTACCTTGGGTTTCTATCTGGAAACCTCCTTCTCGCAAGGGCAATATGATGAAGCCACCACCATCCTACTGCTGTTTTTTGCTTTAATCGCCAGCTTAAAACTATGGCTCTACGCTCGCTTAGTGCCCCTGTACTTGCTTGCAGCGTTCTGGTTATTACCAGACACAGCAACGGTGCATGGCAGCTACCTTTGGCAATTCTTTAGTCAGGATATCTGGCCAAAAGCGGTGCAAGCGGGCGATTGGTCTGCAGCGTTCAGCTGGTATGGCAAACAGTTGCAGGAGATCGCCTTGCCCGCCGTCGGCAATACGCTATTGCTCACGCAACTCAGTCTGGCGGTGACCTGCTTGTTAATGATCGCTTTTAGCTGGCTGGGTAGTCAGCAGTTTGGCTGCCGACCAAGCCAAGTGTGCGGGCACGGTGTATTGCTGGTGATGCGCTCAACACCCGAAATGATATTGGCATTTATTTTTCTGCTGATATTTGGTCCATCCATGCTGCCCGCCATACTGGCGCTGGCCCTACATAACGGTGCCCTTATCAGTTATCTGGGCAGTCGCATCGCTGACAACGTCAAGCTTCGCCTTGATGCGCCCCGCGGATTAAATCGCTACGGCTACGAGGTCCTACCTCGGTTGTATCCGCAGCTGCTGACCTTTCTGCTCTATCGCTGGGAGGTGATCATGCGGGAAAGTGCCATCTTAGGCATACTGGGGATCACCACCCTGGGCTTTTATATCGATTCCGCATTTGAGGATATCCGTTTTGACCGCGCGGCACTGCTGATCATCGTCAGTGCACTGCTGAATATCACTATTGATAGTTTGTCACGGCGAGCCCGTGCTTATGCGGGATTGAGAGAGCTGCGGATGGGATAAAACAAAGCCCCTTTTTAGGGGCTTTGCTTTTCAAAACCAGTAGTTATTCTTCTTCAGCGGGAAAATCGCTCTGATTCATCGGATGGGTATGCGCGACAAATTCCTGCAAGTTAGTAAAGCCATCATTATCACTGTCTAACTCACCATCGGCCACAGTAGGATCAAGCCCATGAGCGAGCTCCCAACCACGCCACATACCGTCACCATCACTGTCTTCCATATCCATCATGCCGGGAACGTTCAGCCACCAAGCGGGGACGATAGCGTCCACCTCACTTTGTCCATCTAAGCCTTGATCCAGTTTTACCTGTACATAGAACACTGTCGGATCAGGCAAAGTCTCATCACCAAAAAGACCGGTAAAGGAAAGCGCACCCGTACTATTTGAAATCGTCACTTCACCACTCGCCAGCAGATCCATGGCGCCGCCAGGAGCATCAAAGCCATAGACATCTAGAGCCATAATGACATCACTGCTGGCAAGCGTGATTTTGCCTCGGTCTGCCAAATAGATATCACCAGACAACTCTTGGCGAACCGTCTCATAGGGTAACGCCATACTGTAGTCACATCGCTCGCTGATGCGCAGGTTATCAAAGAAGTAACTCTCGCCAGCAACAGAGCTATTGAGTACTAAGTTCTGCGTCTCCGAACTATCACAGGTACCATCACCGCGCACCACGGTGGAGCCTGACATCACTACCGACTCGCCATCACTATCGGTAACCATCAGTGGATTAAATGTCAGCGTATAATCAACCGGCTCGATATTAAATTGATCGACGGTCTCAATCTTCATCTCCATTTCGCCATTCATCGCGATGTCATCGCTATAGCACTGCTCAAATACCACCTTAATCGTGCCGACATAGGTTTCATCATCTAATGTGCCACTCATGATGCCTGAGCCCATCTCACATGGCATCGGCTCGTTAAACGTTGCTTTGGCATTTGCAGAAGGAGAAGATAAAGCATCCAGGGGGTTGTCGATGTCGCTCTCAGACAGAAGTAACTCAATGAATGCACTGGCAGACTCAGGCGTGATACTCGCATCAGTGGTCAGCCCGGTGTATTGAGTGTCTGGCCCCGGCTGAATCACCGGATCGGGATCCGATCCTCCTCCACCCCCACCGCACGCGGTCAATAATCCAGACATAAAGATCGATGTTATTGTGATACATCCCTGTTTCATATCGCCTCCAAAAGCGCATTTAATTTTTAATGACAATGGGTTAGCTCTAGCGAGCTTGAAAGCTTAAACGAGGACGCAGTAGAAAGGGGCAAAAACTGAGAAAAAAACTTCTGAGATCAAAACACGCCAAATGGGTAGCTGAATTCCAGCTTAATATCCCGCTCGGAGGTAAACATATTGGCGTAGTAAAAGCTGCCCTTATCATCCTGATGATTACGATAATGGGTGTAATGCAAGCGGGCGGTTAACCCATCCAAGATTCCGCTATTCGCCGCATAGATAATATCGATATTCCAAGCACTCTCTTTACCATCCTTGGCCTGATGATCTTGCTGCTGATCTACCCAACGCTTGGCTCCCCAGCCATAAGCTGCCGACGCACCGACTTGCCAGCCCGGCAAATTAAACGATGACAGTTGATACCAAACGCCGCTGTAGATAGCAGTTTCACCATCGTTGTTCCAGTCAGAGCGACTGTCCCACCAGTATTCCAACGCGCCTTGGGAGTTGGCATAGCCACGGGTCAGCCGCGGCAGATAAGTACCGATACCTTCCGCCTTGGTCGCTATCAGTTCCGCTTTCCACATCCAGTCTCCACTGATTAGTTGCGCCCGTACCCCCTGCTGCCATGCCAGCCCCTGATACAACTCATAACCGGGGTCATTTTTAGAATCTGCCCCGTAAAACTGATAACTGACACTCAAGCCATCTGCAATCGCCCACTGCTTAGCTAATTTAAAGAAATAGGCATCGACATAATCAGCGGATTGCCCTGCTGAAAATGCCAACGACCAGTCAGCCTCTGGCGGCTGATAATTGGCACTTAGTCCATGAATATAATCGATGCGATTGTCGCCGCTGACGGGGTTCGGATCCCACGCATTCACTTTAGAAAAATTTTGGGTCTTGAGATACCAGGGCGCCTTGTATTCATCCGCCCAGGCGTAGGTTACAGTCCAGTTCTGCGGGGTATATTTAGCTTGGACACCACGGTATGTACCAGGCTGAAATGACCAGTTAACACCGATAATACCCGGCACATGCATCGGCGCGTAACCGGCTTTAACGCGGAATTGTTTATCTTCAGTCCGATATTTCAACACCGCACGGGAAACGCTGACGCCACTTTCCGCTTCGCTGCTGTTTTCATCACTCCAGCGTTCGCCAGCAAACGAAAATTCATTCTCGATATTTCTTGGCAGCTCATCATCATAGGTCAGGTCAGTGGCGCCAAACGCACTCAGGTTGACGCCAAACTGCTGGTACAACCAACCCGACTTAAACTTCAAAGTGGTTTGCAGTGTGCCGTGATTGAGGTCATCTTTGAAGCGGTTACTTTGACCGCTTTCATCACGCCGCTTTCGCTTCCGCTGCATGTAGGAGAGCAACCCCTGCATCGATGACTTATCAGCCAATTCATCAGCAAAATCTTTATCAACGACGGTAGGGGCTCGGTCATCGGCCATCAATCTGGCGCTGCAGCTCAACAACAGCACACTCAGACAGATAAGTGTCGCGCACGTGCTCACTGCTTGCGCTGTTTTACCGGTAACTGCAGCCAATATTCACGCTCATACAGGGGGATAGATTTTGACAGGGTCGGGTTGGCGACTTCAAAAACCACTGCGTCTTTCCATTTATGCAGTGGAAATGCCACCTTAGTCACCTCATGCTTCTTCATGAGTTCAAGCAATGCTCCCTGCTCAATCGCGCGCTGCAAGCCCAACTCCAATCTGGCTGCCAACTCAAAATTTTGATGACTGGTAAAAAAATAGAACGGCACGACATAATGCAGCAGGGTCTGGTCGTAAGCCATTAAAGGCGTGTCAGGATGGGCTTCATTGTAGGCATCTAACTCACCATAGCCTTCGGTAATGGCACGGGGGAAATAATCGCATAGGCCGCTCTGCAGATACTCAAACATCTGCGTAAACTCCTCAACCCTCACCACTTGATACCCCTGATTTTCAAGAATATCAGTATCCGGCCAATACTTTCCTTGGCAAGCCTTCAATGCTTGCAACTGCTCAGGTTCAGTGATTGCCGCAAACTTCTCTTTGTCCTCCGGACGAATAATCATCATACGATAGCCAAGCAACCCCATTAGCAACGGCACCCGCGCTGCTCGAAACAAGGTTTCACGTTCTGCGGTAGGCGCAGAAGCCACCACATCAAGCACGCCGCCAATATCCAGCAGATGCAGGATCAAACCTTGATTCAATGCTATCGGCATAAATTCAACCCGGGCAGGCCCATATTCGGGTTCAGTGTTGTCTAGCGCCAACGCCAATAGAGCCACAAGATAGCTATGGGAAGCATCTTCAGCCGATTGCTTAGGCGTCATCCGTACGATGGTTTCCGCGGCCGAGACGGTTGCCGTCGACGGGCTATCACCCATCCGCTCGTTAGCTTGACAAGGCTGCAAGGCGACCATCACCCAAGCCGCCAGAAATAAACCAAACCACTTGTCCATGCGCTTCATCTATAACCCATTTTTTCTATCGTGTTTCATCGTCAGCATCACTGCGATAACGGTATTACTCGCCGTACCTCAACTGTAGCAAATCGCCAACAACTGACGACGATGTATGAACGTACGTTGCTTAAATTGCGATCTAGCCAAGAAAAATCTAATAAAAGCAAAGGCTAGCCCCCGATTATTCACTCGCCTCTAGCCACTTTCATCTATCATTATTTAGTCTGCAACCCTTGACTTGGAGCCTTGCATTGAACATACCTCCGTTACCCTGCCTGAGCCCCCTTATTCGCTGCGGGCGCAAGTTTTTCATCGCGCTCATGACGGTTGCAATCAGTACACTTTTGTCGCTGGCAACAGCGGAAGAGCAACCGTTACCAGCTGATCTGGCCGAGTGGGTGGAAAAAAATCCGGTGGTCTATTACAGCCCGTCGGGCGATATTCCTCCCGACGACTTTATAAATGCCAAAGGCCAGCATGAAGGGTTTGCCATCGATTTCTATCAAGCCCTGGACGCGGTGTTGCCGATTCGATTTGTGCCCCTTCAAGTGCGCAGCTGGGGCGAGCAGATGGCAGGGCTAAAAGCGGGGGAAATCGATATTGTCTCGGTCTGCGCCGAAACGCCTGAGCGGGCCAAACATTTCCATTTTTCCGATCCCATCGTCAACCAAATTCCGGGATTTATCATTAAAAAAGATAACCCTATTCTCGCCAATATCAGTAACTGGTCTGAAGATTTCAAAATTGGTAATACCCATGGCTCTGCATTGATCGAATATCTGAATGATCATCAATTTGCAGCAGAACTCGTCACGACGAAAGATTATGAAGAGGGGGTGATAAAAGTTGCCAGTGGCGACCTGGATGTTTTTCTCGCCTACAAAGCCACCGCCAACTATTGGGCTCGATTAGGTAGACTGACCTCGCTGCGTTTTGTGCCTTTTCCTAACGTCCCTGCTGAACCGAATAACATGTGTGTGCGTCAAGGAGCAAAACCGCTGGCAGCGCTGATTAACTGGGGGATCGATCGCCTTGGGCCGGATGAAATGGATCGTATACGCCACACCTGGTATCGAGACAACCTCAACGACATAACCGAAGATAGCCATACAGGTATCAACCAGTCACTAAGCCCTAACAAAAGCGATCAGCTACTGATCGCCACCAGTGTTGGCTTTGGTTTAGTATTCACCGTTATCTCGATTATCTTTCTGCGCCTGCACCGAACTGATCGATTAGCGGATTTCTTTGGCCAGAAAAAGTTTCGTCACGGTTTTATTGCCCTGGTACTGATCATCTGCGGACTGTTCTCCACCTCGCTGTTCTTTGCCAGCGATAGCTTCAAACAAAGTGCCTATCAAAGCTATTTCGACCAATTGCATATCGCCGAAGAGGGCACCGAAACCATCCTCTTTGAATGGTTTAATGAAAAGAGAAATCAGGCAGACCTGATCATTAATCGGGATTTTTCAATTCTCACGCAAATCTTAATTCAGCTGGCGCAGATCAGCGATCAAAACGGTGAAACAGTCAGCGATATCGACTCACAGCTGTTACAAAAATCACCCGTCCAAACAAAACTCAGAGATTATATCAGCAGCCGAGTTAATCTCACCGAAGCCACCGGCTATTTCATCCTTGGTCCGGGTAATCTCACCCTCGCTTCCGATAATAGTAATGACATCGGCAAAATCAATTACTTAAATACAGAGGTGCCGGATCTACTAGCAAGGGCCTGGGACGGCGAAACAGTGCTGGTACCACCATTGCGCTCCCATGTGCATTTTTTCCAAGAATCAAGCGATCCGATAAAACCACCGACGATGTTTTTACTTAGTCCCGTTGCGAATCCTCAGGGGCACGTGATCGCAATTTTTGCACGCCGCTTTGATCCGAAAGCGGGCTTCTCTAGTGTGTTCCGCGCCGCGCGTATTGGCCAAACAGGTGAAGTCTATGCCATTAACTCGGCAGGCGAATTTATCACCCGCAGCCGTTTTGAAACTG
Organism: Corallincola holothuriorum; assembly: GCF_003336225.1. Lineage (NCBI taxonomy): Bacteria > Pseudomonadati > Pseudomonadota > Gammaproteobacteria > Alteromonadales > Psychromonadaceae > Corallincola > Corallincola holothuriorum. Next base: position 104,357 of record NZ_QPID01000003.1, on the reverse strand, counting down.
AAATGATCGAGAATGGCCAACTGAAGGGTAGTCTGACCTCCATTCTCGCACTGGAGATCACGCCAGCGGCACGCGCCAACCTGCTAAGTAATATCATGCAGCCAGACCAGATTGGTCATAAGAGGGTGCAGGGATACCTCAACTATCGTAATGACCAGGTGATTGGCGAATGGCACTGGTTAGAAGATTTCGGCATCGCCACCGTGGCAGAAGTGCGCACCGATGAAGTATTGAAAAACTACCGCAATATCGCCAACCTAATGATGGCGACGTTGGCAGTAGCGCTGATCACCATTCTCTCTATTGCCGGTTTCATGCTGTATGTCGGCCAGCGCGCCCACGAAGTCAATACTCGCTCTCGCAGTCAATTGGAGCAACTGGTCAGCGAGCGCACCGAGGAGCTGCAGGTGAAGCAGGCGCTTTTAGCGCAATCGGAACAAGATACCCGCACCCTGCTCGATTCTGCCCCCACCGCCATGCTTACACTGACCACCGATGGCACCGTGGTTCAGGCCAACCAGGAAGCCATCACACTGCTGCAGCGCTCAGAGCAAACCATCTGTAACAACGGTTTTGTTGAACTGTTTTTACCATCGCAACAGCATGAGGTGACAGAAGCGCTGAGGGGTTATTTCGCCGACTCAAAAACACAAGAGTTACTCCCTGATACAACACTGCAATGTCCATTACCCAATGGCCAAACCATTTTCGTCGAAGTATCACTGACCCCTATCCAACTGTCCGATGAGATCCTTACCGTTATCGCCATTCGTAATGTCACCGCCGCCCATGAAGCCGCGCAGGCCTTAAAAGATGCCAGTCAGGCCAAATCGGATTTCCTTGCCAATATGAGCCACGAGATCCGCACACCAATGAACGCCATCATAGGTATGTCGAGCCTGGCCTTGGATACCGATTTGGGCAGGAAAGCACGTAATTATGTCAGCAAGGCAAATAAAGCCGCCGTGTCTCTGCTCGGCATCATTAACGACATTCTCGACTTCTCAAAGATTGAAGCCGGCAAACTAGAGATGGAAAGCGTTCCCTTCCGACTCGATGACACCATGGAAGGGCTCGGCACTTTGCTCTCGGTACAAGCCGAAGATAAGTCGCTTGAACTGCTTTTTGACGTTGACCGACGCCTGCCCAAGCAGCTGCTAGGTGACCCATTACGTTTACACCAAATTTTACTCAACCTGGGTTCAAATGCCGTCAAATTCACCGACGAAGGTGAAGTTGTGATCAGCGTGAAAGAGTTAGAGCGCCATGGCGAACGGCTTAAGCTGGAGTTCTCAGTACGCGATACCGGCATAGGTATGACGTCTGAACAGCAGGCGCGGCTGTTCCAATCATTCTCACAAGCCGATACCTCGACCACGCGCAAATATGGTGGCACCGGCCTTGGCCTGACGATATCGAAGCGCCTGGTTGAACTGATGGGTGGCGAGATTTGGCTGACCAGCGAACAGGGTAAAGGCAGTAACTTTATCTTTAGCGGTTGGTTTGAGTTAGACCCCAATCACAACGAAAGCGAAGACAGCCCACTGCGCCTCGACGGGCTGAGAGTCTTGTTGGTAGACGACAATCCATCAGCGTTAGAGGTACTGGGCAACATCATGTCCTCATTTGGTTGTGAGGTAATGAGCACCAGTTCCGGTGAAAAAGCGATCACCTTAATGAAGGAAGATAACCGCGTCTTCGACTTGGCGATTGTGGATTGGAAGATGCCTGACATGGATGGCATCGACACCTGTTTAGAGCTGAAAAAGCTATCATCAGGCAATCTTCGCGGTTTCATTATGGTCTCGGCAACAGCCAAAGATCAGGTACAAAAAGACGCGGCTTCGCGGGGGATCGATAGCTTCCTCAAAAAACCGCTTACCGCCTCCTCAGTGTTTGACGCCATGATGTCAATCCTCGGTCAAGAGTACCAGCTCACCCAACGGGCTGCGGCACGCGCCACAGAAGACCGTTCAAGTCGAGATAAGCTTGCTGGCGCACACCTACTACTGGTCGAAGATAATGAGCTCAATCAGGAGTTGGCGATAGATCTGCTCAAGGACGCAGGTATTAGTGTCGAGCTGGCAGAAAATGGCGAGATAGCGGTCGAAATGGCACGAGAAAAAACCTTCGACGGTATTCTCATGGATATTCAGATGCCGATCATGGATGGCTACACAGCGACAGCGAAGATCCGCGAGTTCAATAACGATATCAGCATCATCGCCATGACCGCCAATGCCATGAGTGGCGACCGTGAAAAAGTACTGGCCGCAGGCATGAATGACTATATCTCCAAGCCGATCCAGGTGAATGAGATGTTTGCCACCATCGCCAAATGGATCACCCCAGCCCACACCGCGCTAGCCGCTATGCCCATGCCAAGCGGCCCGTCAGTGGTTGATGATGTCATGGAGCAAGCGTTTAAGTTCATCGATGCCAAGGCAGGCCTGCAAACATGCAACGGCAACCCAGCCCTGTACGCCAAGCTGTTACGTCGTTTTATTGATGGCCAATCTGATTTTCATGAGCGCTTCAGCGAGTTCTGGGGCGAACTAGAATGGCTTGATGCCACCCGTATTGCCCATACCCTGAAAGGAAACGCGGGTAACATCGGCGCCAAGGCGTTGCAAGCCGTGGCTGGCGAACTGGAGCTGGCCACCTCTAATCAGGCCGAACATGAGGTTATCGCCACCTTACTGCATAAAACTCAAAACGAACTCAACGGTGTGCTCGAAGACCTGCGCGTGCTGTTCGATCAAGATGAGTCAGCCGACGCCGACGGTGAGTTTGCCTCGCCCGAGCTTATCCGTGAGCGTTTTGAACAGCTGGAACAATATATCAGCAACTATGACAGTGAAGCCCTTGAGGTGGTCGAGGAGTTAGCCGAGCATCAGTTCAGCCCGGCGATCCAAGACAAACTGAAGCAACTGGCGCGACATATCCAAGAGTATGACTTTGAAAGTGGTCAAGACAGTTTAGAAGCCTTACGGCTGGTGTTACCGGTAAGCTAAACAGCATAAATCACATAACGGAGAGCGATATGACTCTTCGTTATGTGATTTAGGTTTGCCGCTTTACAACCAATCCAGTGACCGCACCAAGCAGATGATTTACTCTAACCATAACGCGCAACGGGGCTGCCCCTCCCCCAATGACAGGAAGCACGCAGTTGTGACTCAGGCCTACAGTAAAACCCAAACCAGCTTCTATCGCCGCTTATATCTGGCCCATTTGATTGATGCAGGTGTCAACACAGTACCAGCGATTATTGAAGCAACGGATATGCCGCGACGTACAGCGCAAGATACCCTGAATGCCTTGAGCGAACTCGGTGTAGAGATTGAGTTTGTCGGTGCCAATAAGAATGGCCACTACAAAGTAGTGAGCTGGGGGCCGATCAATCCGCAGTGGGTTAAAAGCCACCATAGCGAAGTTAAAAAGGTACTGGGTTACCTGTGAATATCCAGACAACACTGCAAGGTGGCCCTCTGTCACCGCAAAGACCCGCACTATATCGGTGAACCAGCTCCCAGTTTGAAAATAAATAAAAACTAATATTGAGCAAAGGCAAGTAAGCTAACCAGCCAACGAAGTTAACAATAAATTAACATTGAAAACACTGACGCAAAAATCCTATGCTCAACTTATCGAAGGTGCCGAAGCGCTGCTAACCGATGCAAACGGCGATGCCTTAGTGCTTAAGCTGGTAGATGATGTCATCGTCAAAAAGATTGAATGGCAGAAAAAATTGCGCGCCAAACTCTACCCACGCGTGAAGCGTTTTGCGGTCAAAAGTCGCCGTTTACGTGCCATGGGTTTTAACTCCGCAAAAGTAGTCGACCTGTTCGACTGTCCAGAGATGAGATGCGGGGTGGTGCTATATGAGATGGTGCCCGGTGAGGAACTGATCCAAAAGCTGGAACGTTCGGACATCGAGACAAAAAGACGCATACTGAAGAAGGTCGCTGGTTATTACGGCGAACTGAACAATAACGGTGTCTATTGCAGTCCCACCCACTTCCGCAACATCATGATTGATGAGCAACTCAATCTCGGCTTAATTGATGTCCACAACATCGATTTTCGTCCATGGCGCTTAGGGATGGATGCTCGGGCGAGAAATTTTCGCCGAGTCTTCAAATACGCAGAGCACTCAGCGCAGGTAATTGAGTGCGGTGCAGAACAGTTTTTTGTAGAGTATATGAATTGCTGCCGACTCAGTGATCGGCAACGCAACAAATTTTTGCAACGGCTACGTAAAAACGTGCCGATCTTTTTTAGTGGCGAGCAATTTGTCAGCTAATCATTGTTAAAGGAATTATTGTGACAACGGAATGGAAACCTAAGCGCTGGATAGCGCTGTTACTTGCAATCTTCGTTCAGCCCTTTGGCTTTTTATATATCAACCGAGCAAATCTGTTTTGGCTCTACTTGCTACTGTTATTCACTGGCGCGATGGCAGACATCGCCCTTCAGCGCCATGTATCTGCGAATGCCTGGTACCAGTACTTCTCATTTTCCCTGTTGGTGATGATCGTCGGGCCCATTCACACCTATTTTGCTGCCACTGCTAACCATCAGCCGCTTCGCCGTTGGTACAGCCATTGGTGGGGGCTGATACTCAGCTGTTTCAGCTTAGTGGCTATCCTAGGCGGCCTGAGGATCCTGTTCATTGAACCGTTTCAGATCCCGTCCGCGTCGATGAGCCCCACACTGACACCAGGGCAACATGTGATCGTCAACAAGATAGGATTTAATAATCTTAGATTTGCTGATCGTACATTCCATCAAGCGGCGCCACGTAACCCACCCAAACGCGGTGATCTAGTGGTATTTCAATATCCGCTAGCGCCTGAAATTGCTTATGTCGACCGCGTTGTCGGTTTACCGGGTGATCGTATTATCTATCGCGACAAGAAGGTCTTCTTGCAGCCTGCCTGCAACAAGCCCCTTCAGCCTTGCACTGCGCTAAACGCACTTGAACCAAGAAATAGCGAAGCCTCTCAAGTAATTAATGGCCAACACGGCGCCGTTGTCGTCGCAAACGAACAGCTTGGCGATACTCAGTATCAAATCTGGCTCACGCCAAATCGCCAAGAGCCATCGGCACACTATTATCGTCAACCCAATCAGGATATTGGTGAATGGACCGTACCGGCGGGCCACTATTTCGTCATGGGTGATAATCGCGACAACAGCGTCGATAGCCGATTTTGGGGCTTTGTACCGGCAGAAAACCTCATTGGTAACGTTGCTTTCGCTTGGTAAGGCAAGTACACGCTAGGTGCGCCGTCACCTAGCGTGTACTTGTGCTATTAAATGGCAATGACTACTGCAAACCTCTATGACCCGCTTGCAGGTAAGTGACCACCAGTCTGTCCATCAGCCCTGCCAGCGCGTTCGGTTGTGGCCCCAGCGTTTCCAGATTATCCGCATTGGTTAAGATCGCCACCGCAACCCCAAGCTCAGGCAAATAAGCAGCCACACTCCGATATCCTGGTAGTCTTCCGCCATGGCCGATAATGCGCGAAGTGTACTCCCCATGGAGGAACTCCCCCATCACCACACCTAAGCCATAATTCGTCCCATCAAACGTGGTTTGCAACTCACTCACCATCGCATCAGACAACAAGCCGTTCTCAATCACAGCGCGAACAAACTGCGCGGTTTCCGTTGCAGTTGAGACCATGGCACCGGCTCCCCATGCCTGCGCCGCATAGATCGCCAACGCCTGTTGTCCGGCATTATCAAGCGCGTCCGAACCATCACCCGGTAACCCTAACCGGTCCATATCCAGCCAAGCATCAGCCAGCGCTTTAGGCATCTCGCTCCCCTCAACCTGCCAGGTTTGGGTCAATGCCAACGGCACCCATAGCTGCTGTTGCATCAGTGTCGCCAACGGCATCTCATAAATACGTTCAAGTATTATCCCCAGCAGCAAATAGTTACTGTTGGCGTAATGCCATTGCTGGCCCGGCAGCGAAACCGGTGAGCTTATTGTTGCCAACAACTGCTCGGGGGACCACTGGAATTGGTGTTGTTGTTGCGGAGATACCCCCGCCAGCAACAGCCCCGCTACCTGATCATCTAACTCACCTAAGCCGCTGCTGTGTTGCAATAGCTGCCGTATAGATATCGCGCCGCTCACCTGTCCGTGGCTCAAAGCTTCAATGTCCGGCAACCAGTCTATCAAGGCACCATCTAAGCGCAGCAGACCACTATCTACCGCCATTAGCACCAAGGCCGACAGGTAGATTTTACTGACGCTACCGATGGCAAATTGGCTATCAGCCGTCACCGCTTGCCCCGTGCGGTACTCGCCATAATGCAAGCGATAGTTATCATCATCGCTAACAATCGCCACCGCCATCCCCGGTACCGCGAACGCCTCAGCAAAACTATCCAGTTGCTGCTGTAACTGTTCGGGCACACTGCCACTTGGCTGCACGGTAGGTTGCGCTGGTTTATGTGTCACCGTCGTTTTACTGGAGTGACCACACCCCGATAAGCCAATGGAAAAGGTGAAAAAAAATGCAGATAAAAGTGCACGAAAAGCCATCTGAAGTTCCCTTGTATTGTTGCAGTTTCAAAAGTGATAACCACAGTTTGCAAGGACACAACAGATTGGACGACAGCGCCGATAAACAGCGACGTTTCAGGGTGCGAGTTTATCCACTCACACCCTGTTCAAGGCGAAATTGCGACGGCGTCATGCCGGTTAACTTTTTGAAAAAGCTATTGAAAGATGACTTAGAGTTGAAACCAGACTGATAAGCGATATCAAGTACCGTCAGTGCTGAACTCTCAGGCTGAATAAGCAATGATTTCGCCTGCTCTACCCGAAAACGATTAATAAATTGATGAAAGTTCTCGTCAAACCCAGCATTAATCACCTGAGAAGTTTGATGCGTTGACCACTGCATCATATCGGCCAGCCGCCCTAAGGTAATGTTCGTGCTCAGGTAAGGGCGTTGCTCCTCAATGAGTAACAACAGCTTGGCTTTGGCTTGCTGCTGTTCCAAATCACTTAACGCATGACGCTGATACTTGGGGGGCTGTTCAAGAGCGTGTAGCTGCGCAGTATCCTGTACATCAAAAAACGTCGTTGGGCTCCATACCAGCCAGATACTCGACGCGATGATCACCAGTGCCATGCCGATATCCAGCAAGGGGGACCAGTCAAATGCCAGCGCCTGATTAAATTGATTAAACACGGTGGCAAACAGCGTCATTAGAAACACCAACGCCGTGGCAACTAACAAGCCAACTAACCAATGGAAGCGCGCCAGCATCGGCCCGGCATCATAGCCCTCCAAACGGCGCTGATAGCGATACAGCATCCACGCCAACGCCAGCAAGTAGCCGACATAGATAGGGTTAATCAACTGAAACCAGAAGTTAACCTGACTACCGATGGCATAGCTGGGGCGATCCCACGCCATAATGCGCTGAAAATCATCTAAGCCCCACAGCAACCACTGAATATGGAGCAAGGCGAGCAGCGCAGGAATAAAGTGCAGCAGTAAATGCCGAGACCAAACAGAGTCACCATGCAACATGCAGCGGAAGTACAGATACAGCAGTGGCGGGATCAACAGCGTTAATGGCAAATTCAGATAAACCAGCCAGGGGTAATCAACATGACGGTCTAGCGGGTAGCCACTGTGTACCCAAAGATAGGCTGATGCGGTTAGCAGCAAACTACTGCTGATAATCGCAACCGGGGCACCACGCTGCTTGCCCAGCACCACCAGCGCAATAATTATCCCCTGCAAAATACCCAACTGGGTGATCAACAGCCCCATCGCCCTTACACCCGCCATGCCATCATCAATGGTTTGAATAGTGTCAGTCTAAACAGCGGCGCATGACAGCTCCATGGACTGGATCATATCTTTGTGCTCACCACCCCTACCCCAACTGCGCCTTGATCTTATCCGCCACCCGAAACGCATTGGCGTAGATGGTAAAGGTGGGGGTCACGCTGCCGCCGTTGGGCATAAAGCTGCCGTCGGTGACAAACAGGTTATCGGCGCCATGCACGCGGCAGTCGGCATCCAGTACCGATGTTTTAGCATCGGTGCCGAAGCGACACCCGCCAGCAACCAGGTTCGAGGTGGGTGAAGAAAACGCATTACCCCAGGCGTGTTGTGCGCCCATCGCTTTCATCACGGCCACACCTTTATCCACCAGGTACTGCGCGACTTTTAGATCGTGGGGATGAAAGCCAGCCCGCACTTTGGCGACAGGCGAGCCCCAGCGATCCTTTTCCGTTGGATCCAGCGACACATAACACTCGTCATTAGTCAGCCAGTCGCAGAACACTTCAAACTTAAAGTCTTTCTCGCCGCTAAAGTGCGATTTCAGCCGCCGCTTTAACGCACTGCCCCACAACAGGTTGCCATCTTGCCACTTCAGGCTGTTGGCATCAGCCGTTGGACTGGGAGGATCAAACACGAAATCCAACGTGCCGCCTTTAACTGGCCGCGAAAAAGCCTGTTTATCGTCGATCACGTACCAATCTTGCAGCGCGCGATTAAAAAATGGCCCGCGCATATGAAACTGCGCTGCTTCCAGCTCACTGAACTTATCGTATTCAAACACGCCATGGCCGGTGCCACCGGCGCAGCAGTGCAGATTCTTGCCCACTTGGTCATGGTTATTACCTAACCCCTGTGGGTGTTTCGGCCCCGGTGAGCTCAGCAGTAGCCGCGCACTTTCAATGGCATAACAAGCCACCACAAACACTTTCGCCTGTACCCGTACCGACGCCCCTGCTTTATCAAAGTAATCAGCTGAAGTGACCTGCCCCCGGTTATCGCTATTTAAGCGATACACCTTGGCCTGAGGGATCACCTGACAGTGGCCTTTCGCCACCACCTGATCTAGCAGCGCCGCCCGCGAGCTGGCCTTGGCCCCGGAGTGGCAACCGTAGCTACCGCAATAACCAGAGTATTCACAACTACTGCGGCCATTAAATGGCAGCGACAAAATACCCCGCGCCATCGGCAATGGGTGGTATCCCAGAGACTGACACGCCTTATCAAAGCGATTGGCAATAGGGTGTTCTGCGGTGGGAGGAAACGGATAATCAGGGGTTGAACGTGGCTCTAAGTGGGGATGCTTCACCACCTTGCCGGACACGCCCACCAGTTGTTCTACTTTGGCATAATAGGGCTCAAGTTCATCGTAACTTATCGGCCAATCGACGGTGTTTGCCCCTTTTATCCCGCCAAATTCTGATTTTAACCGAAAATCGATCGGCTTCAGGCGATGAAAATAGCCACTCATAAAATTGCTGGCGCCGCCAACAATGTTGCCCCCCCAAAACTGCGTAGTGGTTTGCCGCGACCACTCACCATCGTCGGGCTCTTCCAGCACATGACGTTCCGCATTTAACTGCGAACGAAACGCATCATGGCGGGTAAGCTGCTCATCTTTGAAGAAGTCGTTCTCTTTAAACCAACCGCCCTTCTCCAGCACGCCAACCGAATAGCCGGCTTCAGCTAACGTATGTGCCACTGGGCCAGCACCGGCGCCACTGCCAACAATGCAAATATCGAACGCAAGACCTTGTCCCTGCTTGATCTTATCTTCCATGACTAAGACTCCTGCATATAACGGTGATAGGTATGATCTTTATCCGGGCGGGGATAGCCGGGTTGGTGCTGTAACCACTGCCAGCCAACCCCATTAGGGTTACCGCCATACACAGGATCTAAGGTCAGCGCCTCCATCACGTAGTAGAGCAGCAGTGACAGCCAATTTTCACCGGCCTGACTTTGGCTCACCTGACGTAATAGCGTGTCTTGTTGCTCACGGTTAAGCGCGCTGAATGACTGGCCATGACTGGATTTAGCAAGATCTTCCAGCCAGCCGATGCCCTGCTTCACAAACGCTTTATCGCCCTCTTCTGCATTGGGGGGATCGTCCAGTGCCCACTGCAGATAATCAAGGGCATGAAGATCCCGCGCCGACGGGCCATCGCCATCATCGGGGAATAGCTGCATCTGCACAGCATCCAACACCGCCAGTTCTTGTTTACTCAATTTATCGCTATCCGCAGGGGCTGCGCTTTCTGCATCCGCGGCCAACACCTGCCCCGGCTTACTGGCCAATAGCCCAGCCAGCAACAGTGCCGCGCCACTGTGCTGCAAAAACGCACGCCGACTAACGCCGCTGTTAAAGATAAATGCCTGCGACTTAGCGGCGCGTGGCGAACCCTGCAGCGATTTAAACTTGCCTGCCGTTTGCCGATCAGGTTTTAGCATGCCGCGTCTCCTTCACACTGCCCGGCCAGCTGGGTATCGCTCGGTTCAGATAACTGATTCCAGGCCGCCAGATGAGATGCCAGCTGCTTCGGCACACCATCCCGATGTTGGATCACCCCATTGATGTCGACAATAAACTCTGTGGGGGTACCCCATACGCCATATTGGTCGGTCACCTGCGCCCCATGATCGAAGGCCAATGGGTAATTGATGCCGTACTCAGCCTGAAACTCCGCCATCAAAGCAATGGAGTCATCCCAACCGGTATTAATCGCGAATATCTCCAGCTGCTGAGCAAACTGTTGCTGGCGCTTAATCAAGGTAGGCACTTTATGAATACAGTGGCCACACCAGGTATTCCAAAACACCAGATACACCGCCTTTTTGCCCTTGTAATCACTGAGGCGAAACGCTCTGCCATCGGCGTCCGTCAGGGTAAAGTCAGGGGCAATGTTGCCCTCTTCACTGCCAACCACTGGCGCGACGTTGAGTGGTGCACCCCCCCCCGTATCGGCAGCCAACCCAGGCGAAATAAACGTCAGGCTCAGCAGTGTGCTGGTTAGAAAGGCGTTAATAAAAGACATCTCAAGCGCACCTATGATTATTAAAAAGATAGCCGTTGTTAGCAGGCAGACCGCCTAACCTCTGATTATCGTTCACACTGGCGCTAACAAACTCAAGCCAAGCGCCCATCTGTTGATCTTAGTCAGTTTTCACCCGCGGCCACCACGCGATAACTAAGCAACACGGAACTCAACTGCTGCTTTTTTGTCCAACGCCAGTATGAACGGATTAAAGAGGTACCGTTATGTTGATGTTACTACTGACCGTGATGGCATTATTTTTACACATCTATTTTTGGCTTTTCTGTCGCTTAGACAAAGGCATAGAAACAAACTACAACCAAAGCGGCGAGCTGGAGATTATAAGATTTAGAGACCCGGAACAGCGGGGCGACTATCTCACCTAACGCGACAACCATCAGAGAGGGCTAGCCGCCGGGCTATCCCTCTTGAGGCAAACCCCAATGCCTACTTCACCCCTGCCCCCCAACGATGATTCACTCGCCACTGCGCCTACCCCAAAAGTAACTTTTGAAATACCACTTTAGAGATAATCGCTAGTGCAAGTTGATCTGACCCCGCGTCAGATTTGATCTCATTTCGTTAACATCCGCTCGTTTTTTATTCCGATGGTCAGTATTAGGAAGTGGTATGAGCAAAACACGTTTAGTGGTGATTGGTAACGGTATGGTGGGTCACCGCTTTATCGAAGAGCTGGTGGAACGTGCCCCAGCTAAACAGTTTGAGATCACCGTGTTTTGTGAAGAGCCAAGAGTCGCTTACGACCGTGTGCATCTCTCCGCCTATTTTGGCCACCATACAGCCGAAGAGTTATCACTGGTTAAGCCCAATTACTACGAAAAGCACGGTATCAAGGTGCTGATTGGCGAGCGTGCCATCAATATCAATCGAGCTGACAAAATTGTTTACTCCAGCGCTGGGTATGAAGTCAGCTACGACAAACTCGTTATGGCAACCGGCTCTTATCCCTGGGTGCCGCCAATTAAAGGCGCTGAGCAGAAAGATTGCTTTGTGTACCGCACCATCGAAGATCTGAAAGCGATTAAAGCCGCATCCAAAAACAGCAAGTCTGGTGTTGTTGTCGGTGGCGGCCTGCTAGGGCTGGAAGCGGCAGGCGCACTGCAGGCGCTAGGCATGGAAACCCATGTCATCGAGTTCGCTCCGGTACTGATGGCAGAGCAACTCGACCAACAAGGTGGCGAACAACTACGCCGCAAAATCGAGCAGCTGGGTGTGCAGGTACACACAGGTAAAAACACGCAAGCGATCATCTATCACGGCGATAACGCAGCAGGGAAACAAGCCCGCAACACTATGCAATTCGCCGATGGCAGTCAGTTAGAGGTCGACTTTATTGTGTTCTCTACCGGTATTCGTCCCCAAGACAAGCTGGCTCGCCAGACCGATCTTGCGATCGCCGAACGCGGTGGTATCTGCATTGATAATCACTGCCTCACCTCAGACAAAGATATCTACGCCATTGGCGAGTGCGCATCCTGGAACGGCCGTTTCTTTGGCTTAGTTGCGCCGGGTTACAAGATGGCGCAGATCACCGCAGATCATCTGCTCGGCGGTGACAGCCAGTTTGCAGGCGCAGACATGAGCGCCAAACTGAAACTGCTGGGCGTGAATGTCGGTAGTATTGGCGATGCCAACGGCCGCACAGCGGGGTGTAAAAGCTATGTTTACCTCGACGAGCAAGAAGAGGTCTACAAACGCCTGATCACCTCCAACGATGGCAGCAAACTGCTTGGTGCCGTATTGGTGGGTGATACTTCAGATTATGGCAATCTGTTGCAGTTGATGCTGAACGAGATCGACCTGCCGAAGCACCCAGACACATTGATCCTGCCCGCTCATGCCGGTGCGGAAAAGCCCGCCATGGGTGCCGATGCGCTGCCCGATTCAGCCGTGCTCTGTTCCTGTTTCGACGTCACAAAGGGCAAGATCGCCCAAGCGGTAGCCGACGGTCACACCAGCATGGCCGAATTGAAAGCGGCCACCAATGCCGGCACCGGTTGTGGCGGCTGTGTCCCTATGATCACCCAGGTACTGAATGCCGAGCTGGCCAACGCCGGTATTGAAGTGAAAAACCACCTGTGTGAACATTTTGAATACTCACGCCAAGAGCTGTTTCACCTGATCCGCGTCGACAAGATCAGCAGCTTCGAGCAACTAATCAGCAAATATGGCCAGGGTTATGGCTGTGAAGTCTGCAAACCGACCGTGGGCTCTATGCTCGCCTCTTGCTGGAACGAGCACATCCTTAATCCAAACCTCGTCGGCTTGCATGACACCAACGACAACTTCCTTGGCAATATGCAGAAAGATGGCACCTATTCGGTGATCCCGCGGATGGCCGGTGGGGAAGTCACCCCGCAAGCACTGGCGGCACTGGCAGCCGTTGCTGAAGAGTACAAGCTGTACACCAAGATCACCGGCGCCCAGCGTATCGGCCTGTTTGGCGCACAAAAGGATGATCTACCCGCCATCTGGGGCAAGCTGATCGCCGCAGGATATGAAACCGGGCAAGCGTATGCGAAAGCACTACGGATGGCGAAAACCTGTGTTGGTAGCACCTGGTGCCGCTTCGGTGTGCAAGACAGTGTTGGCCTTGGCTCTCAAATTGAACATCGCTATAAGGGCATTCGTACGCCACACAAAATGAAGTTTGGTGTCTCCGGCTGTACCCGCGAATGCGCGGAGGCACAGGGTAAAGATCTCGGCATTATCGCTACCGATGCCGGCTGGAACATCTATGTATGTGGTAATGGCGGCATGCAGCCCCGCCACGGCGATCTGCTGGCCAGCGATCTCGACCAAGCCACCCTGCTGAAGTACATCGACCGTTTTATGATGTTTTATATCCGCACCGCCGACAAACTGCAGCGCACCTCGGTATGGCTGGATAACATGGAGGGCGGCGTCGACTATCTGCGTGACGTCATCGTCAACAATAAATTAGGCATTAACGACCAGTTAGAACAAGACATTTGCACGCTGATTAATAGCTATCAGTGCGAGTGGCAAGCCACGCTGGATCAACCAGAGCAGCTAGAACGTTTTGCGCACTTCATCAATAGCGACCAGCGTGATGACAACGTGCAGTTTGTGCCTGAGCGAGCGCAGCACCGCCCAGCATCCATTCAAGAAAAATCCCCCATATTTAACATCTCACTGGAGGAAACGGTATGAGCCAGTGGATCGACGTTTGTCAGTTAACACAAATCACCCCAGGCACAGGTGTATGTGCACTAGTAGGCGGCCAACAAGTTGCGATATTTCGCCCCCACACCGACGAGCAGCTATTTGCTATCAGCAATATGGATCCATTTGCTCAGGCCAATGTGCTATCGCGGGGCATCATTTGCCAGCACGACCAGCAACTGTGGGTAGCCAGCCCGCTTAAAAAGCAAAGATTTAACCTTGCCGATGGCCGTTGCTTGGACAACCCAACCGTCACGTTGGCCAGCTATCCGGTGCAGGTTCGCAGCGGTGTGGTCTCGGTACAGGCATAACGAATTCAATTTAACTTAGAAAATTAGGGAACAATATGGCTTACGTAAAACCGGCAGAACTTGCCCAACAGATGATAGATGCGGGTGAAAGCAAAGTATTTATGTCGACCCGCGACACACTTATTCGCGGCATCATGGCTGGTGCCATCCTGGCCATTGCGGTAGCACTGGCGGTCACCACAGCGGTACAAACTGGCGTACCCATTATTGGTGCCTTGGTCTTCCCCGTTGGCTTCTGCATTCTCAATCTGATGGGCTTCGACCTGTTAACCGGTGTGTTTGCCTTGGCCCCGTTAGCGTTATTCGAGAAGCGCCCCGGCGTAACTAAAGCGGGTGTATTCAGGAACTGGTGTTTAGTCGCCTTAGGCAACTTGATCGGCGCGCTTGCCGTGGCTTTCTTAGTCGCGCTCACTTTTACCATGACTTTTACCGTTGAGCCCGGCGCCGTCGGCCAAGCCTTTATCAAAGCCTCCACCGCCCGCTCGTTAGGCTTCGCCGAACATGGCTTAGCCGGTTGGGTCACCGTCTTCGTCAAAGGCATTCTGTGTAATTGGATGGTCTGTCTGGGTGTCGTCGGTGCCATGGTATCGCGCTCAGTCGGCGGCAAGGTGATCGCCATGTGGCTGCCTATCTTTATCTTCTTCGGCCTGGTGTTCGAGCACGCCGT
This sequence comes from Corallincola holothuriorum, assembly GCF_003336225.1. NCBI lineage: Bacteria > Pseudomonadati > Pseudomonadota > Gammaproteobacteria > Alteromonadales > Psychromonadaceae > Corallincola > Corallincola holothuriorum. Next base: position 89,314 of record NZ_QPID01000003.1, on the reverse strand, counting down.
GGTGAACATGTACCTGTTCCCACTGGGCATGATGTTGGGCGCTGAATTCACCATCGCTGATTGGCTGATCTGGAACCAGATCCCGGTAACGCTGGGTAATTTAGTGGGAGGCTTACTGGTCACCGGTATGAGCATCTATATCACCCACGGAAAAACCCTGCCAGCGCGTAATGCAGAAGCGGTGTAACTCGATATAACCATCGGTTTTTAAAAACCAAAACAGAAAAAGGCAAGCAGAATCGCTTGCCCTTTTTGTTTTCTTAGATTGGTCAGGCAAAGAAAAAAGGTGACGGTTGGTATCTATCGCGTTGTACCAAGAAACCCTACGAACCGATCGCTCCACTTACCAATAAACAGCCAATGGTGGCAAGCATACACCATGCTACAGTCCAATAACTTCGTCGAAGATTATCGCAGTCTTTGCTTAATACAGGGTCAGCTAGAGCAACATATTCTTGATTCATGATAAATGAATAAGCGGGCTCGCAAACGCCATGAGCATAACCCGGCATACGTTTAGGCGAACCAATATTTATCCAAATAGCCCTGTGATTTTCAGCTAAATACTCGAAAACATGCACAGCTTGTCTATTTAGACGGATCAGAAGAATACCCAACACAGGTATGCCAAGAAAAAGAACCAATGTTCCGACAATAGCCATATTCACCTAGCTCTATTTACCGCGTTTATCTATACAAAAATTAAAAAAAGTTCTCTGGAATGATGCACACAGGTTCTTCACCTCTATTTCCCAAAAACACGAGAAATATATTTTTACCTTAATGCTCATCCCCAGCATAGATCCACATTGACGCGGTGCTGCCAGCACGCTCAAAACCCATGGTTTGATAGAAAGCGATGGCGTCACCATCGGCGGTGAGCATCTGCTGGTGAAAATCTGCATATTTGCTTTGTAGCGCTGTCATGATCTGGCGGCCAATACCTTTGCCCTGAAAGTCGGGATGCACCAGCATATGCGGGTAGTAGACCACCAGATGACCATCAGAAATGGCGTTGGCTAAGCCGATTAAACGCCCATCCAGGCGGGCGGTCACTAAGCCGTGGGAGCCTCGCAGTGCGGCGAGGAGTTGTGACGGTTTGTCTGCCGCAGACCAGCCAACGGCGCGATACAGGGCGACCACTTCGTCGCTGGTAAGCTCATCCTGTGAACTGATAACCACTTCCATCTAAATCTCTTATATCAATGAGTTGCTGTGGCTCACTAGGTTCTAATAGATCGTGACTGGATTGCAAATAAAGATAAACGTTCCATCGATTACGTAAGTACCACCACTGACAACACAAGTTAACTGGATCGCCCTTAACGCTCAGCCGCCATGCAGTGCCTGCACCGGATCTTGGCGCATGGCGCGCCACGCTGGCAGCAATCCGGCGAGTAGCCCCACCAGTGCCGATAGCAGCAGGGCGGCAAACAGAAATAGCGGCTGGATCACCAGCGGCAATCCGGGCACAGCCAAGGCCAGTAGGCTTTGGGTCGCCACAACGATCAGTAAACCCGCAACCCCGCCGGCAAGTGCCAAGGTCACCGCTTCACCGAGAAACAGCGTGAGTATCAGATATCGGTTGGCACCGAGCGCAGTTAACAAGCCCACCTCAGGAATTCGCTCCTGCTGGGCGATACTCATGATAGTAAAAATCCCCACTGCGCCCACCAAGAGAGAGATCCCACCCAATCCGCCGATGGCGGCTTTGATAATGGTCAGCACCTTATCCAGACTGGCCAACATATCCTGTTGGCTATAGAGGGTAAAATCTTCACGCCCATGGCGACGATACAGGTGATTGAATATGCGACGATTAATCTGTTGATCGGTCAACTCCGGCCGGTACACCACATCGATCTCCATCAGGCTTTCACGATCGAATATCGCCAACGCCAGCGCCGCAGGAAGATAGATAACATCGTCCAGATCAAAGCCCAGAAATTGCCCTTTCGGTGCCATCACCCCGATGACACGAAAGCGGCGGTTATCCACCCGGACAAACTCACCTAACGGATCTTTGAAAGGAAACAGTTCTGCAGCGAGTTTAGATCCCAACACGGCCAATGCCCGCGGTCGTTTGCTGTCATCGTCTGGCAGAAACTGGCCGCGGGCGACACTGAAACGCCAGGCATCTGCAGCTTGATGGTTCACCCCCAGCAGATCGCTACTGCGGAGCAAGCCGCCCGCTTTTAGCTCTGCGGTACCAGAGATCACCGGCACCACCTGCTCTACGCCCGGCAAGCGTTGCAGGCTGTCAGCATCCTCCAAGGTCAGCGGGCGCACCGTGCTGATAATGCCGCCGGAGATCCCCTGGGTGGTGACTTTACCCGGCGTTACTGCCACCAGATGGCTGCCAAACTGGGAAAAGTTATCCAACAGATAGAGCCTGACCCCCTCGCCAATGCCGGTCAGCGTTGTGACCGCCGCGATCCCGATCGCAACCCCCAACGCAGACAGCAGATTTCGGCTGCGTCCGGCAGTCAACGAACGCCACAGCCAGCGCAACATATCTTGTGTTCTCATAGCGCACCACCGCGCAAGCTTTCTACCGGCGGTTTTTGTGCCGCACGGGACGCTGGCATCAGCGCAAACAGCAGCGCCACCAGCGGTGCACAACAGAATGCCGAGACCGCCGCCCATAACGGTACCGCCAGCGGAAACGCCGGATACCACCATGCCATAAGCGCTACTAGCAGGTAGCCGCAAACCATCCCCAATAGCGCCCCAGCCAGTGACAGCAGCGCCGCCTCAGTGAGGAAGATCGCCCGTACCGTGTGATTATCTGCGCCCAGCGCCTTTAACAGACCGATCTCACTGGCCCGTTGGTGGGTGCTGATGAGCATGATGTTCATCATCATGATCCCGGCCACCACCAGGCTGATGGTGCCGATCCCTGCCACCGCCAGCGTCAATGTCAGCAGGATATCGCCAAAGGTACTGAGTAAGGCATCCGGACGCAGCACGGTAATATCTTCCACCCCTTGATGACGATCGGCCATCAGATGGATCACCCGCTGCTGTAACCTGACCAGCGACTGCCCGCCCGCCGACTGAATAAACAAACGAAACAGACCTGAGGTGTTAAACAGCGCCTGTGCCGACGCCACCGGGATCAGTACCGCCTCGTTCAGACGCAAGCCCATGTTGCTGCTGTTACTCTGAAAGACACCAATGACCCGAAAGCGGCGGTTATCGAGACGCAGCCATTGTCCCAGAGGCGACTGCTGCGGATACAGTTCGGCGGCCAGATCACTGCCGATAACACTGACCGACTGCGCCCGCTCTACAGCCCCTTTCGGCAGCCCTTGGCCAGCAATCAGATCGAGGTTGTGGGTAGTAAAAAATGCCTCGCTGGTACCCAGGGTAATGGCCTGACGATTACGGGCGCGATAACTGGCTTCTGTGGTGCCAACAATCAGCGGGGCCGCGACAATGTCGGCGATCTGCTGTTGCAAGTAGCGCATATCATCGAGGGTAATATCTCTGGCACTGGCACCAGTGATCGGCGGTAAACCACCGGTGGTCTCTTTCTTGCCCGGCAGCAGGATCAACAGGTCTTTCCCAAGAAAGGCAAACTCGTTATCCACGAAGTTCTTGGCGCCTTGCCCCAGCGCGGTCATCACCACCACGGAGGCGACACTGATCCCGATGGCCAGCAATAGCATGACGCCACGCAACTTCTGGCGCACCAGTGCCGCCAGCGCAAAACTCAGTAGATCGGTACTACGCATGATCACTATTACCGTCACTGTCACTGACGATAGCGCCATCGGCCATACGGATCTGCCGACTGGCGCGGGCACCGAGTTCGGGATCGTGGGTGACAATCAACAGCGTGATCCCCTGCTCTCGATGCAAGGCCTCCAGCAGTTCAATCACCTCCTGACCAGACTGACTATCAAGATTACCTGTGGGTTCATCCGCCAGCAGTAAGCTCGGCGACATGGCCATCGCCCGACCTATCGCCACCCGCTGGCGCTGGCCACCGGAAAGCTGATGAGGTTGATGCCTAACACGATCCTCCAGCCCCAATTGTGCCGCCAGTCTATTGATGATCTCGTGGCGCTGTGGCGGTGCCATGCCTGCCAGCGTTAACGGCAACTCCATGTTTTCGAAGGCAGTTAGCCTTGGCACCAGATGAAATGACTGAAAGATAAAACCGATAGAGCGGCTACGCAGCGTTGCCAACGCCGATTCCCCCAAGTGGGCGGTATCTTGAGCATTGAGCAGATAGTGACCACTATCGGGGCGATCCAATAAACCAAGCACGTTGAGCAGTGTCGACTTACCTGAGCCTGATGGCCCCATCACCGCCACATATTCGCCATCCCGTATCGCTAAATCGACCGCTTTCAAGCCATCCACCCACTGATCGCCTAACTGAAAACGTCGACTGACATGCTTTAGTTCAATCATCTGCTAGCTCAATCACCGTTCCGCCTGCTGCTGACTCGGTTTTGCACTCACGACCATACCCGGAGTGAACTCAATCTTGGCGGGGTAGCGCACCAGCTGATCGCCCTCGCTGAGGCCTTGCTCGATGCTGATCCAGCTCCAATTCCGCAGCCCGGTTTCAGGCGTCACCAGATGTAGGGTTTGGCCATCCCAAATATAGCCCTCGCCCTCCTCCCCTAACGACTCAGCCGGCAGACGCAAAGTGTCATCTAAGCGCGCCACCTCAATCTCCATATCTGCGCTGTAACCGATCAACATAGGGCGGTCGACAGGAAAATTGGACAGTTCCGCTTCCACCTCCACCGTCCGTGACTGCTTTTCCAGATCTAATACGTAGGGCGCAATACGACGAACCCGCGCGGCAAAGGATTGCCCGGGGAGCGCGTCCAAGGTAACGATCACGGGCATGTCGAGTGCCAGCTTAGCGGCATCCACCTCATCGATAGGCGCGGAGACATAGAAGCAGCGATCATCCAGCAGGTCGATCGCCGGTGGCGTTGCCACACCGGGGGGCGAAGGCGTCAGGTACTCGCCCAACTCACCATTCACTTCGGCGATCACACCATCGAACGGCGCATAAAGCTGGGTCTGTTTGATATGGGCTTGCTGCAGCTGCAACCGCGCGCTGATCGTTTGCTCACTGACTTTCGCGGCCTCGCACGCCAGTTCACTGTTGGTAGCGCGGGTACGGGCATTATCAGCACTGGTTTCTGATGCCATGTTGCGTTTGACCAAGGTTTCCAAACGCGCAGATTCACGGCGGTCGAACTGTGCTTGCAAACAGCTTTGCTGACGCACCAAGGCGCTGTGAGCCAATTCCGCTTCGGCTTGCGTCACGCTGGCGGTGAGATCCTCATTCCACAGCTCCAGTAGCTTATCGCCCGCTTTTACTCTATCCCCCTCTTGCACCAACAGGGTGGTAACAACACCTCCTAACGGCAGCGCTAGACGGGAACGATGGCAGGACTTAACAGTGCCAGCACGGGTATTGACTACCGTTTCCACCACCGCACCCCGCGACACAGACACCAGCTCAACCATCAGCGGTTGCGGACGCTTAAACCACAGCAATAGCGCGGCGATAAACAGCGCCACTAAGACTATCCAAATCTTCGCCTTCACCTTGGCTCCCGTCCTTTGCCATCCTCTCTCAAAGCATAGCTGGCGCTGAAAATGGCCTATACCCAGCGCGTAGTGTTTTCACCATGATTTTGATCTGTATACGCTTTTTTATGCAGCTAACGGATTGCTGTCGCGGTGATCTGATAGATCGTCATTCCTCTGTCTCAAAAGTAAGCGAATGCAGCACTAAGTCCATCAACCGGCACAAAACTGATCGAGCGCAAGACCCAACCAGACTTAACTTTCCTTAACAATCATTCCCGCCGATTTGTGGTCATATAAATAGGGAGAGTTCTCCGTCACAAGGCTGATAAATTATGCGTCGCATCTCTGTTTTACTTTGCTCGCTTTTTGCCGCCACCACCCTGCTCTGGTTGATGGCTGAAAATGGCGAGCACCTAAAGTGGGCCTACTTCCCGATCCGTCATTATATGGTGCAATATTCTGGCGTGATGGCTATCGCGGCGATGAGTGTCGGTATGATTTTGGCCACTCGTTTACCCATCTTTGAGCGCCTGACCGGCGGCTTAGATCGCGCCTATCGGCTCCATAAATGGCTGGGCATCAGCGCCTTGGCCTTAGGTGTTTTGCATTGGTTCTGGGCCAAAGGCACCAAGTATATGGTGCAACTGGAATGGTTAGTGCGACCGGGGCGCGGCGGCCAAGGTAGATCACACGATACGGGTGATGGATCGGTGATCAGTACTTTCCTACATCAAAATCGTGACTTAGCCGAAATCATCGGCGAGTGGGCGTTTTATCTGCTGGTGATCCTGATCGCCGTATCTCTGTACAAAAAGATCCGTTACGGCAGCTTTGTCAAAACCCACAAAGTGATGGGCGTGCTCTATCTGCTACTGGTTTTTCACAGCGTGGTGTTGATGCGCCATAGCTATTGGGAAGCACCTTTGGGCTGGGTGCTGGGTGGCTTAATGGCGTTGGGGACACTGGCGGCAATTTATTCTCTAGCAGGCCGCATCGGCCAGAACAAACAGTTACACGGCACGGTGAAGCAGCTGGACTTCTTCGAACATAACCAAGTGCTGGCAATCGATATCGATACCGATCAGCGCTGGCCGGGACACCAAGCCGGGCAATTTGCTTTTCTGCACTTTGAGGGCGAGGAACCGCACCCCTTCAGCCTGACCTCTGCGCCCACAGAACAGGGTATTGTGAGCTTTGAAGTGAAAGCGCTGGGTGACTTCACCCAACAGTTACGTCAACGTATTAACAAAGGTGATGTAGTCAGTATTGAGGGGCCTTATGGCCAGTTTGATTTTCAAGACAATCAAAGCCATCAACTATGGATAGCCGGCGGCATCGGTATCGCTGCATTTAAAGCGCAACTGCAACAGATAAAACAGAGCGGTAGCAGGAAACCTGTCACTTTGTTCTATTCCACCCAGCAGCCAGATGAGCGCTATATTCAACAACTGCAGCAGCTCGCCACAGACGCAGGGATCACGCTACATATCCATGACAGTGTGCAGCAGGGCTTATTAACCACAGAGATGATTTGCCAATACTGCCGCTACTGGCGTGACAGCAGCATCTGGTTTTGTGGCCCCAAACGGTTTGCCGACGCATTGAAAAAGGGGTTTGCCAAACAAGGTATTAGCGAGCAGCGCTTTCATAGCGAACTGTTTGAGTTTCGTTAGACCGCTGTATTTAGTCAACAACGAAATTCCATTGGCGAACGCTCTGCAACACCCTATAGTAGGCCGATTAAATCAGCCCACGCTGATAGCAAAGCAAAGCCAAAGGCCAAATCATGAGAGACGTTGAATTAACCAAAGAACCCGTCGAGTTATATAAGATATTAAAATTTGAGGGGCTTGTAGAGAGTGGTGCTGTCGCCAAACAAGTGATCGACGAAGGTTATGTGTCGGTCAATGGCGAAATGGAGATCCGCAAGCGCCGTAAGATCGTTTCTGGTGATGTGATCGAACTGGGTGACGATAAATTTCGCGTGGTTTTGGCGGGGCAATGATAGCAAGAATCAATCAGATTACGACCATAGGGATGACTGCCTGAACGGGGACTGAATGACAGTCCCCATTGATAAGGCGTCTCTAAGCTAGTTCATCAAATGGAGGATGCAGTAAATCTTCTAGCGGTATGCTTGTTTTCCCAAGCTTCTCTTCTGCCTGATAAACCTTAACCAGTTTAGCTAGCTCAAGCTCATACATGTAACTACTCTCTTCATAATCATCACCATCCACAGTACAAGATTGAGACAGAAAATCATTATGTTTAATAGCCGTTTGAAGCGCTTGAATGCAAACAGACAAAGACCTCAGTTCCACATTAGGCATGTTTAACACCTTTAACTCGAATACCCGCATTATAAGCAAGTTTATCGAGCGCACTAATCAGTTCTTCTTTAGACATACTGTAATTCGGTGATATTGAGTAATGCCAGCACTTCTTCCGAGCAATATAGTGATCTTTAGTTATTACTAATTCTTCAGGGATATGCGTTCCTTTCGGTATAGTGAAATACTGCCAATTTTTATGCCCAAAGATCCCTTCTTTGTCGACTAGCGAAGTTCCTACACCCTCTTCAGAAAAAACTATCTCTTTTCCGCTCTCCTCATCTTTAACTACAGTAACATCGGGCTCTCGAATATCACCATTAGGCAAAGTTTTACGATAAAAATCTGGATATAAGGGATTCGATTTAGAGTTTACTTCCGAGTTATGTAAGCCGCGCCAAAGCGTAAGGGGCCGCTCAGAACGATATATTTTTTCAATATCTCCTCGCCTAACGATGATTTCTTCCAACGTAATCATATCGACTTTCCTTAGTTAATATTTATAGCTAAAAAACAATTATGGCAAAGAAGTGAAAAGCAGACGAAACCAGATTAGATAGGAGAAAGTCATGTCAGCATCCTTGCTCAATTACCGCTCAAGAAGCGTAGAGAACTAACTTCTTTCCGTCAATATCGAATGTCTCAACTGCAAATTTTTATTCCTCTATCACTTCAATATCTGCACCGATATACGTGGCTGAAGTAATGCTACCTTATTGGAATAGTATTTGTGTGCAATAAGTAGCGTCCTTAGCTCTCCATAGCAAATGCGTCACTAAAACCCGCCATACGCTGGCGAATACGTGCCACATGGCTGCCCATCCAATAACAGCGACCACAAGCGGGGCAGATAAAACCGGCTTGTGGTGGCGACGTCATATCTGCCGGCAGTTTCAACTTCATCTCCTCTGGCGAACAGGGGCGCAGGCGTTGATTACAACAACTACAGCGACTAAACGGTGTGGCGGTGAGATTGAGATGAAAACGCGTGACCAGTTCCCGCATCTGCTCATCCACTTTGTTACCCAGCACCAGGTAAACCCGATCCGGCCGTTGTTCATCAGGCAGCCGTTTATCGCGGGTCAGCAGGATACGCTGCTCTAGGTTGGCATGTTGTGCCAGTACCTTGTCGTCAATAGAGGGATGAAATCGGGTATCAAAGCCTAACAGACGTAACCAACGCGCTGTGCCGCCGAGCATGGCGTCACAGTAAAAGCGCGGAGCTTGCGTCGTACACTCGTTGTAAATCACCCGTGCTCCTGCAACAAAGACTGAGCTGGCTAGCCATATCGCTTGCCGCTGTTATGACTGTTTTTCTGTCCGATAACTTCCAGTCAGCTTAATAAGAGTATAGGCAGAACTGAGCTAACACTGCTCCTTCACCACGCCCTGTGGCATATCCGTCACTTCAATCTAACCACTCGCGCGCGGTCTCAGTAATGGCTATCACTGCAGGATTAGATAGCCGTCGCTCTGTCGAAATAGCAAAGAACTGTTCGCTTATTTCGTCAGTAGCGCCGACCAGCTCAACGCCATATTGAGCGATGATTTCGTTGGCAATGGCGGTCGGCACAACGAAGACACCGACACCCGCCTGACCAAAGGCTTTCATTAATGCACTGTCATCAAACTCACCCACAACATTCGGGTAGATATGTTGTTTGTCAAACCACTGCTGCAGGCGCATATGGGTCACGCTGATCTCGCTGGGGATCAGCAACGGTGCACCGTTTAAGCTACTGGGAAAATTATTCCGCAATTCACTGGCCAACTTGGGCACCGCAACGAAGCTTAACCCACACTCTCCCAAAGCATGATTGAAACCTCGGATCCCGATGCCTGCAGGTACTGGTGCGTCAGCAATGACGATATCCAAACGATGCAATGCTAATTCGGCTAACAGGTCGCTCAGACTATTCTCTTTGCAGATCATACGGATCGGATCTGCAAGCTGTAATGCAGGTGCCAACAAACGATAAGCAATTGATTTAGGCACAACATCGGCCACCCCTACTCGCAACGGTTGGGGCCGTTTAAATGAGTTAGACCGCATCGCGTCTTCAAGCTCATCGCCAAGGGAAAATATCTCGTCCGCATAACTCAATACCATTCGCCCAACATCAGTCAGCTCCAGTTTGCGCCCCACTTTCTGAAATAGAGCACCACCAAAGTGCTCTTCCAACAGGCGAATCTGGCCACTGATCGTTTGCGGCGTAATATGTAAGCGTTCGCTAGCGCGTACGACGCCGCCCTGCTTCGCGGCGACCCAGAAATAGTGCAGATGTTTATAGTTGAGCATCGGCTAACACTTCGGTTTTTACGAACTATAAAGTAGTTATATTCGACTATACCTGCCATTCAAACAAGTCTAACTTCAATCTACCCGCTTCCTTTGGTGAATAGTTTGAGGAGTCCACAATGCAAATTGATATGCAATCCCGCGATCTACCGCTAACACCACCTATCCAGGATTACATCCGTCGGCGCCTGAGCTTTGCGTTGGGATCTCAATACGAGAGTATCCGCCACATCACGGTGCGCCTCTCAGACATCAATGGGCCCCGCGGCGGCACTGATATGCGCTGCCAGATACTGATAAAACTGAACAGTAAGGCAGAAGTGGTGATCGAAGACACGCAATCACAGATAAGGGTAGCTATCGATCGTGCGGCGAGTCGTGCAAGCCGCACGGTAACCCGCAAAGTGGCCCGGATCCGCGAAAAAGCAATAAATGCGCCAGATTTTTCCGCGTCACCAAGCAGTGAACAGAGTAAAGCCTACATAGACAAATTGCTGAATGATGATGTCGAATTCTATTTCAACACAGCACCAAAACAAGGAGTAGAGCAATGAACACTTCTTCTATTTCAACGACTTCCAGCGGCACCACGGCAAGCATAATCGCCAGTAATAAAGTGATCCGCAATACCTATATGTTGTTGTCGATGACGCTGTTGTTTAGTGGCGTCATGGCCGCGTTATCGGTGGCGTTCAATCTGCCCCACCCCGGCTTGATAATCACCTTGGTGGGCTATTTCGGCTTACTGTTCGCCACTTATAAATGTCAAAACAGCGGCTGGGGCTTGGTTTCTGTTTTCGCCCTGACAGGCTTTATGGGCCTCACCTTGGGGCCAATCATCAGCAGCTACTTAAGCTTACCTAACGGTGGCCAGGTTGTTGCTCAAGCGATGATCTCAACAGCGGTGATTTTCGTTGCGTTGTCAGCTTACGCAATCACATCGAAGAAAGATTTCAGTTTTATGGGCGGCTTTCTGATGGTGGGTATCTTGGTTGCCTTCCTCGCAGGATTAGGTGCCGTACTGTTTAGCATTCCGGCTCTCTCCTTGGCGGTATCAGGCATGTTTGTACTGCTGATGTCAGGCCTGATCTTATATGAAACCAGCAATATCATGCGAGGTGGCGAAACCAATTACATCATGGCAACCACTTCATTATTTGTCGCTATTTTCAACCTGTTTACCAGCCTGTTGCAGTTACTCGGTTTTTTCAACGGTGATGACTAACAGCGGGACGAAAAGGGGAATCAGCTCATGAATATTCAAAATCTACTAAATCAGTTTATGGGTAGCGGCTCAGCCGCTCCGGCAAGCAGCGCAGCGACCAGTAACAGCAATCAAAGTCAGAGCGTGCTTAGCTCGCTAACCAGCAAATTGCCGGGCGGCTTGGCCGGCGGTGCCGTTGCAGGCGGCGCGATGGCACTGCTGGTGGGCAACAAGTCCGCAAGAAAATTTGCTGGCAAAGCGGCCACCTATGGCGGTGCCGCAGTGCTGGGCGGACTGGCCTTTAACGCCTATCGCAGCTGGCAACAGAAACAACCTGCAGCGCAAAAACAGCCAGCAGCCAACAATCTGAATTCACCGCAGGTCAGCGAAGCCAGCTTTCAATCAGCGGCGGTGCTCACTGACGCGTTTCAACTGACCTTAGTTAAGGCGATGATCAGTGCAGCTAAGGCAGATGGTCACATCGATCAAATAGAGCAGCAACGTATCTATAATGCGGTGGAGCAGATGAAATTAGACCCTGATGTTAAAGCGTTAATTTTCGACGCTATGGCACATCCGCTATCTGCGGAACAGCTGGCTGAAGGTATTGTCTCCATCGAACAAAAATCTGAACTCTATCTAGTTTCATGCTTTGCTATCGACATTGATTCTCTTGAAGAGCAAGTCTATTTGGATCGCTTAGCCTTTGCGTTAAGTCTGCCAACCGACCTTAGCCAACAGCTTCAGGCACAGGCACAAAACGCATTGGCAGACGCGGCCTAACGCCAGCAACCATTAGAGAGACCATGGGTGGGCAAAGGTTTAAAGCCTTGCCCCGGCAGCGGACGCAGAACAGCTTGTTATCTCGACGGAGATGTTTGCCGCATCCGCAGTGCGCCCAAATCTAACAACAGCTTGATCTGTTCTGGTATACGACAAAACACCATGGTCTATTACCCTAACTGTCTCGATTAGCGGGAGGCATTATCACTCCCAAGATCTCTATTGCTACAGGAAAGACGGCAGGGCTGCTGTTTTCATTGGAGATTTCGGTCAGGGTCTGTAGGCAAACTAGCAGGTTCGGCATTGGCTCGCTCTTCAGCCACTTCCGCTTCGGCGCACATGTAAGCGCGACTGGAGCAGAACGGCGTCATAGGCATAGCGGGAGTCACCAACGCTTCACTTGGTGATATTTGCTGCTGATGCCGTATCGCCATCTTCTTCACTTTGGCCAAGGCCCAGGCCAAACCGGCAATGCCAAACACAACCGAACCGGACATCTGTCCAATCAACACGCCTTCCGCCCCCCAGTAATAGCTTCCAACGAGCACCAGAGGGATCGTGCCGATAGAGGCTTTACCCACATTCATCAATGTCGACAGACTGGGGTAGCCCAAGTTATTGAATGCCGCGTTTGATACAAATAGTGCACCATTAAAAGCAAAACTAATGCTGACCCAGGTACAAAAGAACACCAGAAAATCAGCAGAATCCCCAGATAGACCAAAGGCCGATACCAAGCCATTGCGGGCAAAATAGATCAACAGACACACCGTTAATACGTAAGCAAAACAGAAGCCCATCGCGCTGCGTAACGCCTGCTCGATTCGCTCAAACTTCAGGGCGCCATAGTTCTGTCCAATGATCGGGCCAACAGCACCAGACAATGAGTAGATCATACCAAATGCCACCGGGATCAGACGTCCTATCACGGCCCAGCCAGCCACGTAGCCATCACCATATTTAGCGATAGAGGCCGTCACAAATGCATTTCCAATTGGGGTCGCAATGTTGGTCAGAATGGCCGGAAAGGCGACACTCAAAATGGCAGCCAGCTGGGACTGCATTGAGGTGAAATCAAATCGAGCAAACAAACGATGTTTATTGAACACCCCAACCAGGGCAACGATAGCAAGGACCAGACGTGCCATCACCGACGCATAAGCCACCCCCTCCAGACCCAGCCCCAACGCAAAAATAAAGATAGGATCCAGCACCGCATTGGTAGCGCCGCCCGCCAAGGTTGACCACATCGCCAGTTTGGCATCACCCACCGAGCGTAACGCGGCACCGCCGCAGATGGCTAAACCAAGAATAGGCAGTGATGGCAAAAGAATTTGTAGGTAATCAACCGCTAATGCATGGGTACGACCTGTGGCACCCATTAAATGCAACAGGTCAGGCGTGTAGATCCACACCAACGCAGCGACAACCACGCAAATAGCGAAACCCGCAACCAGTACATTGGTCACCAGATGGCACGCTTTTTCCCGATCTTTTTCACCAATCGCCTTCGACACCAAAGCGGTCATCGCAATAGACAGACCAATGCCCACCGACGTCGTAAAGAACAGAATACTGCCGGCGTAACCCACGGCGGCGGCCAGCTCCTGTTCACCCAATAAGCTGATAAAAAACAGGTCGGCCAAGTCCACTAAAAACAGTGCTGTCAGGCCAATCGCATTGGTTGATGACATCACCACGATATGGCGGAAGATACTGCCATGTACAAACTTTGCTGCCGGCACAAATGCTCCACGGGATCAGTTGAATCATGAGTGTAGTAAGCAATACGGCGGAACACAGTATTTGGGTTGTTATGGAGAAATGCCATTTATACTGCGCTAAACCCATTCATGGTCATTGAGACGAGACGAAGGCTTATGCGATGATGCCTCGTTACGCGCAGTTCGGAGATTGCGCCGATCCCTTTTACCGACAGGAACATTACGATGGCCAAAAAGTTTTATGTTGTTTGGGCTGGCAAGCAACCCGGTATTTACACAGACTGGGCCAGCTGCAAAGCCCAGGTCGATCAGTTCCCCGGGGCGCGCTATAAATCCTTCCCGACACAGGCGGAAGCAGAGGCCGCATATGGCGGCGGTACGTCAAGCAAACCCACGGGCAAAGCGCCAGCCAAAAAGCGCAGTAACGGGCAAACAGTGAAGACCTACAGCGCCAAAGAAGTGGACGCCCTGAAAGCGGATATTAAGATCTTTACCGATGGCGGCTGTGAGCCCAACCCAGGTAAAGCAGGCTCTGGGCTGGCAGTATATTTTTGCGGTGAAGTGGCAGAGCTTTGGTATGGCTTATATAACCCAAACGGCACCAACAATACGGCAGAGCTAAATGCACTGCATCAAGCGATGCTCATGGCCAGCAAACAGCTAGACCGAGGCCGTAGTGTGGCGATCTTCTGTGACTCCAAGTACTCGATTCAGTGTATTACGCAGTGGGCTGCAGGCTGGGAGAAAAAGGGCTGGAAAAAGCCCTCTGGCGAAATTAAAAATCTTGAGCTAATCCAAACCATGTACGCGTTGTATCAGACCATTAAAGGCGATATAAAAATATTGCACGTTAATGGCCATGTCGGCGTGGAAGGTAACGAGCTGGCGGATCGCATGTCGATTGTCGCGGTAGACAAAAAGAGCAAGACTTTCCAACGCTATACCGATCCATTAGATGTACCCGCCATTCTCGCACTCAGAAACGGTTAATCAGTCTCAGCCAGCAGCTTGTCTAAGCGTCCCGCAAGCATATCCATATCGATAGGGCGAACGATCTGTTCGCCCTCATATCGTCCATCGCCCTTACTCTGCACAATACGAATAACAGGGCGTCCGGCGATCTGAGCCTTACTCAACGGTGTCTCTCCGTCGCAAATAATCAGTTGATATTGGTTGCTGCTTTGCTGGGCATGCGCCAGTAGCTGTTGTGGCGTCACTCGCTCATGGCGCCAACCAAATTCAGCCAACATAGTTTCAATCACCAACGCCTCTACCGGAGGTAACTGACATAACAACACTTCACCTTGATTGCCTGCTTTTGCCACCGATTGGGTTTTCATTGCCTGCATGCGCCGCCCCGCCAGCCATGCCGTTAACATAGCTTGAGTAATAGGCAGTGGCTGATGATAGACGTCGCTCGCAGTCAGTCGATGAAAACGATCAACCAGCAAGACTCGGTGTCCCTGCCGCTGACAGAGCGTAAGCAAACTCTGCCACACGGTACGGGGAATATGATCAGTATCTAACACCAGGTTCACCCTGGTTTGCGTTTGCTGAAGTAGCGCTTCCGTTGTCACCAGATCAGCCATCAAATGCGTATCGCAACCCAATGATTGTAACTGTGCCTGCACACTTTCCCGCAGTGTTGGCGACTGGCTCACGATGAGTACTTTGCCCAGCTCTGGTGCCGGTTGCGGCACATGAAACCCCTCTTCCACTTCAATCGGCACACGGCACCGCAGGATCACCTCTCCTGCTCCCACATGGGTCAGTTGCAGTTCGCCTTGCAGTAACTGACAAAGTTGACGACACATCGGTAATCCCGGCAGCGGATCAGTGGTGGTGGTTAACAGTTCTTTTTGCCACTGCCGGATCAAGCAGCGGCCAGTCTCATGCATTCGCAACAGTAGCTTTCCAGAGGAAACCGACACATTCAGTTTGATATTCCCAGCATCCTTGGCTTGTATTACCTGCCCCAGCATACTCAGTAATATGCGCTTTAGCTGTGTCCGGTCCGTCGTCACCCGGTTGGGTAGCTCCGCTGAGATAATGGCATCACACTCTAAGCCCTTAAGGTGCGCCGTGGGCACGGTTAGTGCCAGCACCTCCTCAAGCAGCGCTCGAAGATCGAAGGTCTCTGGCGTCACTTGCACTTCGCCCTTCTCCAGTAAGCTGATCTGAGTAAGGTCATCGATCAAGTAGAGCAACTGAGCGGCCGATTGCTCGCTGGCGGCAACCAAAGGTTGCTGCCGCGAATCCTCCAGCTGTGCTTTCAACAGTTTCAGGCAGGCTAACTGCCCCAGCAACGGTGCTTTTAATTGCTCACCTAGCTGTTGGATAAAGTCACTTTTAGCAATGCTGTTCAGCTCGGCCTTGTCTCTAGCAGCAGCCAACTCTTTACTACTGTCGATTAACTCTGCATTCAGCAACTGTCGCTCGACACGCAAACGATAAGTTTCCGTGGTCGATTTATAGAGAAAACGAAAGGTATTAAATGTCAGCGCGAGAAACGGCCCCATCAACATCAAAGCCACCAGCTGATGCTGCTGAGTTCCCGCGACCAACCAGTAAACAGAGAATGGCAAAATCGCACTCAAAGCAAAAGCGCAGAATACACGCCAGCTCATCACCAACACAGCCACAGCGCTAACCACTTCACCGACAACCACCAGCAACGGTACCAGTTGCAAAAGGAATGGTTGCTGCATGGTGAGAATACAAATTATCCCCGCCAACAGGCCAGACGCACACTCCAATCTAACGTAAGCATTTTCCCACTGGTGGGGCGAATCGGTGCTACGTTTTTGTCGAGCCGTCAAATGCCAGCGAAAAACACTGCACAGGACGACCAACCCCAGCCAGATCAACAAAGGGAGATATGGCATTGAAGTAAAAAAGCAGAGGTATGCAACGAGAATGAGGCTGGTGGTTGGGAAAACAAAACTTAAGGACGCAGCTTGGCTATACAGAGTATCCACTCTGCCACGATCAAACTCTTCTGCGCGCATTGGTGAAGGCATAGCAACCACTGTAGGGGAGTTGATGTACTCGATTAAAACGACACTATAACAATGCCCCGATATGCGGCACTACTTATCCATGTTGCTTATGCTAAGCCGGTCTCAGACAATGATTTTAGCTTCACAGATTTGCACAATACTGATTTGTCACTGGCGACCCGAAAGCACTTCTTGCAAACAAATTTGGGTTTCTTCACCAGCTCAAGGAGCGGCTCCCCCCACATCAGCGCATTCTGCCGACGATCCCATTTACATATCTGCTTGCCCATGCAAAAAGCTCTCTTGTGCGTAGTCGCACTGTTCAACTGAGTTAAGTTAAGCACACTCTTCTATCATCGAGCGCAGATAACGGCAAAAGATGACGCTTGCTAAGCAGTACACCTAGCACGCTTAACTGCAAAAATAGATATCAAAACGATGAGTCTTGGTCGTGATCTGCGCGTCTGACTTGCGCTCACACAAAGGGGGCGCATAGTCAGGACGCTTCACCACGACCCGTTTTGTGGCCAGCGCCAGCGCTGGGGCGAGCAATAGATCCGCATCTTCATCGGGGCCAAGCATCGCCTGAAACAGACGCATCTCTTTCTTCACCTGAGCCGATTTTTTGCGGTGGGGGTACATGGGATCCAGATAGATAACCTCTGGCGCATCACCCTGCCAGTCGCTCATGCGATCCACCGCCGAACCGGGTAACAAACGCATACGCTGACCGATCCAAGGGCCGATCTCAGCATCCAATTGTGCTCGCATTAAACCATCTTGCAGCAATGCCGCCGCCACCGGCGAACGCTCTAACATGGTGACCTGACAACCGATCGACGCCAATACGAACGCATCGCGCCCTAACCCTGCGGTAGCATCTAATACCGAGGGGGTGGCTTGCCCACGGGCACCGACCGCTTTCGCTACCGCCTCACCGCGCCCGCCACCGTGTAAACGGCGATGCCGTGCTGCACCGTCGGTAAAATCGACACTCACAGCACCCAATTTCTTGTCTCCGAGATCTTTCAAGCTCAAGCGCTCGGCATCCAGATACAGTAGCAAGCCTGAATCAGGCTGTTTGCGCATCGGCACAAATCCCCACTGCGACACCAGCTGCTGCAGGTGATCACGACGCTCCGGGGTGTCGCTGTGTATCGGTAAGGGCATTAAATTATCCATTGCAGGATCAAAGGTACCAAAATGGGCGCAAGTATGGCGCTGATGGTAGCAGATAATACCAGTGCCAGTGCACTGTAGGCGCCCTGCTCGCCCCCCTCTTGCACGATACGAGCCGTACCTAAGGCGTGACACGCCGTTCCCATCGCAATGCCTCGGGACTTAGGCTCACGGATCCCCATCAAGTTAAGCAAAGGGATACCCGCAATCGCTCCCAACAAGCCGGTAACAATCACAGCTAACGCACCTAACGATGGCTCGCCCTGCATCTGTTCGACAATCATTACCGCAATCGGTGTGGTCACCGACTTTGGCGCTAACGATATAGCAATTTCGGCCTCGGCACCCACCAAGATGGCTAACACCACGGTACTGGTCAGCGCGAAAATTGTCGCCAACGCCACCACCAGCAGTACGCCCGGTAACTCACGCTTGATCTGCTTTATCTGTTTATACAAGGGCACACCAAGAGCCACCACCGACGGGGCTAACAGATCACTTAACCAATGCCCTCCCGCTTGATAGTCAACATAGGGGATACCCAACCCCAACAGCAGACAAACCAGCACCAACAGAGTGATTAACACCGGATTCAATAGTGGATGTTCGATCCGACGCTGCAGATGTACCGCAGCCAGATAAACCAGAATGGTGAGCAAAAAATAGAACAGCGGCATCATTAAATCGCTCATTGACGACGCTCCAACGCCTGAAACAACCAACCCGCTAAGGCCATAATCAGCACGGTACCAAGTAAGCAGGTAAGCAAGATCGCCACCAGACTGTTTGCCAGCAACTCAAGATTATCAATTAAGCCAACCCCGATAGGTACAAATAGCAAAGCCATCCAACGGATCAGGAAGTTCGCTCCGGCCTCAACCCAATGTAATTTCACCAGCCCCAAGCTTAATAACAAGGCTAAAAAGATCATGCCGACAATGCTGCCGGGGAGCACACCGCCAGAATATTTTGCCGCCAACTGGCCGACAAAAAGGCAGAGAAGTAGGATCAAAACACTACTCACGTAGCTTGCGATATGACGACAAAGGGAAGGAAACGTCACAACAGACTCCCATTAAAGTGTGATCTGCATTATATTTTCACCCTCCCCTGGCAGCAAACCTTTGCTGCCCATCTTGCTAAGAAAGTGGCTAAGAAAACTGAGGTACTATGAAAATCTGTTTGTTTAGCGCCAAAAAATACGACCGTGAGTTTTTTGACCTGCGTAATAGTGAATTCGGTTTTGAGCTGGAATATTTTGATATTCACCTGAATCCTAAGACGGCCACCCTCGCCCAACATGCCTTCGCCGTCTGCGCCTTTGTTAACGACAATCTGGACCAGGAAACCCTGGAAGTACTGGCAAGTCAGGGTATCAAACTACTATTGATGCGCTGCGCTGGCTTCAATAATGTTGATCTGGACGCGGCTAGACGCCTCGGTATGCGCGTGGCTCGAGTGCCAGCTTACTCTCCAGAAGCGGTCGCCGAACACGCCATCGCTCTCATCATGACCCTTAATCGACGTATTCACAAAGCTTACCAGCGCACCCGCGATGCCAATTTCTCCCTCGAAGGCTTAACCGGCTTTAACATGCATGGCCGCACGGCGGGTGTAGTGGGCACAGGTAAAATTGGCTTGGCTGCCGCACGTATTCTGAAAGGCTTTGGCTGCGACCTGCTTGGCTTTGACCCCTATCCCAACCCGGAGTTTGAAGCACTCGGAGGGCGTTATGTCGAGCTGCCAGAGCTAATTTCCCAGAGTCAGGTGATCACTCTGCACTGTCCACTCACGCCGGAAAATCAACATCTATTCGATGCCACCGCATTCCAACAGATGATGCCCGGCACCGTGTTAGTCAACACCAGTCGCGGAGGACTGGTCGATTCAGTGGCAGCAATCGACGCGTTAAAGCAGAGCAAACTCGGTGGCTTGGCGTTGGACGTTTACGAGAATGAACAGGATCTGTTCTTTGAAGATCTATCTGACGAAGTGATCCAGGATGACGTCTTCCGCCGCCTGTCCGCCTGCCACAATGTGATTTTCACTGGCCATCAGGCATTCCTTACCAGCGAGGCGCTAACAGCGATTGCTGAAACCTCCCTCGACAATGCGAAAACGTTTCTCGAAGGTCGCGCTAATGGCAACGAGATCGCTGGCGAAGCGCCAGATCATCACTAATTTGATCGGTTAATCATAGCTTTGTTTTGTTCCCCTCTCGAATGAGAGGGGAGATCCGCAAACGCTAGCTGTCAGCTTCAAACATCACCGGTGAACGGGACACAGTAGACCACACGTTCATTCCCTGCATAAACAGACTAACGCCGAAGCAAACACCAATCAGCCATGCAATTCCACTCGCCCCAGAGAGCACGATTGCCACGCCAAGCAGCATACTTAATGCACCTTTGACTTTTTTGGTGGTCGCTGCAGACAGATCATTTTGCGCTGCGCGCCAACTTAGTACGCCGATAAAGACAAAAAATGCACCCAACATGAAGGCGGCCAATCCCAGAGTCAGTTTTGGCATCAAGATCAGCAATACGCCGACAATCAAATAGCCCCAATAAAGGAAACCGGAGATGGTTTGATAACCCGCTTGTTTCATCCGTTTACTGACCGCAATCCCCATAACGCCAGTCAAAGTAATCGCTATACCAACAATAATCGCTGCCGCGATCCCTACGGCAAACGGCAGAATAATCGCCAGCCCCCCTAACACCATCATGGCTACCGCCATGAGTCTTGCTATCGTGCGAGCCTGCTCTGTCATTGGCGCTAATCCAGCCATGGTAAATTCCTTAGCTTGTGAAATTTCAATATTTAATAATCAATA
This sequence comes from Corallincola holothuriorum, assembly GCF_003336225.1. NCBI lineage: Bacteria > Pseudomonadati > Pseudomonadota > Gammaproteobacteria > Alteromonadales > Psychromonadaceae > Corallincola > Corallincola holothuriorum. The sequence continues at coordinate 68,392 of NZ_QPID01000003.1, read as the reverse complement.
CGTTAGCGCCTTCGTCACAGTAAGCAAGCACTGTTAATCAACGCTGACATTTTTTCTGCTGCCGGTACCCGAAACTCAACGCTATGATCTAGCCAAAAGACAACAACACTTAAGGTTTGCTAAAAAGGGCCTCTAGCGAACTGGTGACAGTGAACCCAATGACTATAACTGGTCGACAACTTCGTAAGGACACGTTTATGGCAACTGAAATCATGGTCTCTGGCTTAATCAATATTGAGACCACACTGGCTATCGATGGTTTCCCCCTGAACTACTTTCCGGTCACTTATGCCTTCGACCGCATTAATACGACGGTCTCAGGAGTGGGATATAACGTTGCCAAAGCGTTACATACACTGGGGCACCCAGTGGAAATGGTTTCGATGATTGGCAACGACGTCAATGCCCCCATCGTCGAGACAGAGCTAAAACAGTTAGGCATTAGCCACCACGGTGTATGTCGCACACTGGCGCAAACCCCAGCATCGGTGATCCTGTATGCCCCCGACGGCCAACGCCAAATCCATGTGGATCTAAAGCAGATCCAAGAGACTGAGTTTGATCGCCAGCTATTCGATGAAAAGCTGCGCCGATGCCAGTTAGCTGTGATGTGTAACATCAACTACAACCGCGCCCTGCTCGCAGAGGTGAAAGCCAGTGGTAAGCCCATCGCCACCGATGTCCATGTGCTGGCGGATCCTGATGACGACTACAATCGAGATTTTATGGCAGCCGCCGATATCCTTTTCCTTAGCGACGAAGGCTTGCACGGCCGCGAGCCAGAGGCCTTTATTGGTGAGCTCTATCAACGCTACCACAACCAAATTATTGTCATGGGGCGTGGCCGCGAAGGTGCGTTGATGTTTGTGGCTGAAGACAGTCAGTTCTACCATACACCCGCCATCACGACCCGGCCAATCATCAATACTGTCGGTGCCGGTGATGCGCTATTTTCAGCGTTTGTACATGGCTGGCTGAGCCTAGGCAATCCCTATCAGGCACTGCAACAAGCGGTGCGCTTTGCGTCTTGGAAGATTGGCGAGAAAGGAGCGGCAGAAGGTTTTCTTAACGCCAAACAGCTGGATGAACTGAGTCAGACGACTCGCTAACTATTGTCATCACAAAGTAATAGGGCGCAGCTGCGCCCTATAGAGTGCCACCCTGATCGCTCCGTTAGATCTGCGCTACCGCGCTATCACCCCAACCGATCAACTGGCCATTTTTAAAGACTAACGGTGTGCACTCATCTTTGCTGGTGATACCATCTTTTTGCTGGCGCTGTGTGCGGTAATACAACAAGCGATAGTTGTCATCGCCCTTCACCAGCTTCTCATCAAAATCAGCGGTACCCATGGTCATTCGCACCTGATCCATCGCCGCGCCGACTTCCATTTTTTCCAGTTTTTCGCGGTTGATTCGCTCCCGATCTTCCCAGTCAGAACTCCAGCTGGTGCGGTCGCCATCGCCGCCAACAGCGATAACACATCCAGTTAATGTCAGTGGCAATGCCAACGCAAGTAGCAAGCAGGTCTTCTTCATACAACTATCCCTTAGTAAGTCTAACTATCTCGGATAGTTAATTAGCAACGCGCATGCCAAAAACATAACCATCTGTATTTATGAAATAAATTATATAACTGGATACATATTGAACAACAGTAAATAATGAGTTTGACCACTGTGTTGTCGATTTGACTAACTCACTGTGAAAACACTGTTCGCTTTGTTCGATGACAAAAAAGGTGATCGAGCTCTCTGCTTAATCAGAGGAGTAAAACGGGGCGGCTTTCCATTGACCTCAAGCAAAGTCAAATAGATGCAACAACTTAGAATCGCACTATCAGTGACGATGTAATGGAAGCAGTTATGCAAACAGCAGGGCAACAGCTAGGTACAACATTGGAAACCGAGCAAGGGCTACTGACACTCACCGCTTTTCTCGGCCGCGGCAAGTCAGCCTATTCCTATTTGGCCACCAATAACGGCTGCAAATACGTCGTCAAAATGATGCATGACGAACCGTGTCCCTATTATGATTTTGGCAATCAGAACAAAGTCACGGTTGAACTGAATGCCTATCACACCCTAGACCGCCTGGGCATACCCGTACCTAAGTTACTCAGTCACGATGAACAGCGTGGATTTTTGGTCAAGTCATACATTGAAGGCGTATTAGCAAACGACCTTATTGCAGATGGCAATGTCGAAACAGTGTTGCCACAGCTCTATCAGATCTCAAAAATTGCCCAACACGCAGGCCTGAATCTGGACTACTTTCCTGCCAATTTTGTCTGCGCCGACAACCAGCTATTCTACGTCGATTATGAGCACAACCCTTATGACTCTGCCTGGGATCTGCACAATTGGGGGATCTATTACTGGGCAAATAGCGCGGGGATGGCTGACTACCAACGCACCGGCGATATTCTGAACTTAAATCAAACGTTGGATTCAGGCATTCCTATCAAAGCGCCGCTGCAAAGTCGAGTGAACAATTGGCAGCAACGCTATCAACACGGCTAGCGTGACATCGCAGCATCAGTTCACATCAGACAACACGCCGATTTTCTAACGAGCACAGTCTAAATCTAGTGGAAGCTCGATAAGCGACTTGATTCATTAATGAATTTATCAAATTCATGGTTTTTCATAGAGAATATCGTCTATCCTTAAAGCCAGAAAAAATGCGCTGATTCATAAAGTTAGCCACCGTCTTGCAGCATCCGCTCATGGCTAGAATCATCATGATGGGATGTTAAACAACATTTCCGAAATAGACCTCACCATTATCACTTGGGTAATGAAATTTAGACGTAATTTGAGATTCAATATGAACAAAGTACACGGAACATTGCACTGGACACTTTGTATAGTCGGACTCTTGCTAGCTACGGGATGCGACAATAAACAAGCCCCTCCTCCCCCACCGAAACCCAGTGTCATCGTGGTTGCAGCGGGTATTGAATCCATTACACCTAACAGTGAGTTTGTTGGTCGTACCCAAGCCAATGAAGACACCACCATCAACGCCCGTGTCTCTGGGCTACTGCTACGAAGAGTGTTTCAAGAAGGCGCCGATGTCGCCAAAGGTGATCTGCTGTTTGAAATTGACCCAGACACTTACGCCACCGAAGTTGCTCAAGCAGAAGCTCGGTTACAGCAAGCCGTTGCGGCAAAAAAGGTTGCCTTCAGCAATTATAACCGCGGTACGGAGATCTTCGCTGCTGGCGTCATCAGTGCCAAAGAGATGGATGAACTGACCGGCTACAAGCTAGATACCGAGGCGGAAGTTTCACGGGCCAAAGCGGCATTAAAAGCCGCCAAACTCAATCTCAGTTATACCAAAATTGTCGCGCCTATCAGTGGCCGAATGAGCCGCTCGAAAGTATCCGAAGGCGATCTCATCTCCCCCGAACGCTCACTCGCAACCCTAGTCAATTTAGATCCTATTGAAGTCAACTTTCAGGCCAGTGAGAAGGTTATCGCCAAGTACCGCAATGACGGTGGTGATAATGGCGAACCAGCGATAAAGGCATCTGACCTGGTCATCGAGATGCGTCTGCCCAATGGCGAGATGTACGAACAGACGGGTCAGATCGATTTTGTCGATAACCGCGTTGACCCCACCACAGGCACCGTCACCGTCCGAGCGCTGTTTGCTAACTCCAACAAAGCGTTACTGCCCGGCATGTTCGTCACTGCAATTGTCAATGTGCCAGAGCAAGTTGAGGCACTACTGATACCCCAGGTCGCTATCCAGGAAGATCAATTGGGCCGCTTTGTTCTGGTCGTTAACAGCGACAATAAGGTGGAAAAAAGGCAAGTGAAAATGTCCGGGCGCTACGGCGTTAAATGGCGCGTGGAGTCAGGCCTCGAAGCCGGTGAAAAGATCATCATCGAAGGGCTGCAAAAAGTGCGTCCAGGGTTAGAAGTTGAAACCCAAATGGCAGAAGCCACACCATTCGAAAATCAAGGCTGATTTTAGGCAGGGAACATACTTATGATCAGTCAGGTTTTTATTAATCGTCCTAAATTCGCCTTTGTTATTGCCATCGTTTTGACCCTCTCAGGGCTGCTGTCGATGATGGTGTTACCGATCTCCGAATTCCCCGATCTGGCGCCCCCCAGCGTGAATGTCAGTACCTCTTATGCCGGTGCCAGTGCTGAAACCGTCAAGGACACCATCGCCAAGGTAATTGAAGCCGAGGTTAACGGCGTGGAAGGGATGATCTACATGGAATCCCGCTCCGCCAATGATGGCAGCTACAATCTCACGGTCACTTTTGAAGTGGGTACCGATGCTGATATGGCGCAAGTCAACGTCAGCAATCGGGTACAGATCGCCACCGCTCGCTTACCTGAAGAGGTCAAACGGGAAGGGGTGAAGGTAGAGAAGCAAAGTCCTAACCTGCTGATGGCTGTCAGCCTGTTCTCGCCGGATGATCGCTATGACAACCTGTTTATCAACAACTACATGGCGATCAATGTTAAGGACAACTTAGCTCGGGTTCCTGGCGTGTCTAAGGCCGACATCATTGGTTCGATGGATTACGCCATTCGCATCTGGCTCAACCCAGACCGCATGGCGGGCTTAGCCATTACCGTCAATGATGTGCGGGAATCTTTGCAAGAACAAAATGTTCAGGTACCGGCAGGACGCATTGGCGCACCACCCGCCAGTGGCGATCAGAAATTTCAATATACGTTGCAAGCCAAAGGCCGCCTCACCGATGTCGAAGAGTTTCGAGAGATCGTGCTGCGCGCCAATGAAGATGGCAGCAGCGTCAGGCTCAAAGATATCGCCCGGATCGAGTTAGGCGCACAAAGCTACGACGCAGAAGCACTGCTCGACGGCCGCCCCTCTTCGTTGATCTTTATTAACCAAGCATCCGATGCTAATGCCCTAGAGGTGGCGAAAGGTGTTCGTGCCGAAATGGCCAGGCTAAAGCAGAACTTTCCGGAAGGGCTAGACTGGGGCGTTTACTATGACACCACCAGTTTTGTTGAGGTATCCATTGAAGAGATGATCGTCACCCTGCTGCAAGCCCTTGGTTTGGTGGTGTTGGTGGTCTATCTGTTTCTACAAAACATCAGACAAACCTTGATCCCGGCAATTGCGATTCCGGTCTCCTTAATTGGCACCTTTGCTTTTCTGTTGGCAACGGGCATGACCATCAACACAGTGACACTGTTCGCATTAATCCTTGCCATCGGCATCGTGGTGGACGACGCCATCATCGTGGTGGAAAACGTCACCCGCTTAATGGAAGAACAAGGGATGTCAGCGCGGGATGCCACCATTGAATCGATGAAGCAGGTCACCGGTCCGGTGATCGCCACCACCTTGGTACTGTTGGCAGTGTTCGCCCCCACCGCTGTAATGCCTGGGATCACCGGCAAAATGTATGCACAGTTCTCCGTGACCATCTGCATTGCGGTACTTATCTCATCGGTGAACGCACTGTCCCTGAGTCCAGCATTGTGCGCCGTGATGTTGAAAGCACCAAAGCAGCATGACAAAGGCTTTCACGCCTGGTTCAACAAACAGTTTAATCGCCTTACCAGTGGCTACAGCGGTTGGGTCGCCTCGTTGGTGCGCAAGTCGCTATTGGTCGGCGTGGTCTACCTCGTGATCATCGCCAGTATCGGCGGTTTAAGCCAAGTCCTGCCCACCAGCTTTGTTCCCACCGAGGACAAAAAAGCATTCTTTGTGGATATCCAGTTACCTGATGGCTCCTCGCTGAATCGCAGCAAAGTGGTGGTTGAGCAGATGATCGCGGCAGTAAAAGAGGAACCCGGGGTCGAAAAGGTGATATCAGTGAGTGGCTACAGCATTGTATCCCAAGCGGTATCGTCCAATGCTGGGCTGTTGATTGTGACATTGGCTGACTGGGATGAACGTGAAGATCCCGCTCTCACGGAGGCGGCCATCGTACGCAAAGTGCAAGGCAAGCTAGCAACCTTTCCACAAGCCAGAGCCTTTGCCTTCTCATTACCTCCCCTGCCCGGCGTAGGTAATGTTGGTGGCGTTGAGTTCTTTCTACAAGACACCCAAGGGCGCCCAACAGAAGAGATAGCAGCCACCATGGGCGGCATGATTTTAAATGCCAATGAGCGTCCAGAAATCGCTGGCGCTTTCAGTAACTTCCGTGCCGATGTGCCACAGTTGTTTGTCGATGTAGACAGGCCAAAAGCCAAAGTACAGGGGATCTCGCTGACCGAGATATTTTCAACCCTGCAAACCATGTTGGGCTCCTCCTACGTCAACGACTTTAATCTTTACGGCAAAGTATTCCGGGTGATGATGCAGGCAGAAACCGAATATCGCGATGAAGAATCCGATTTGATCCGGTTTTATGTGCGCACCCAAAGCGGCGAAATGGTGCCATTGAGTACTTTAATCACCACCAGCCCGATTCTGGGACCGGAATATGTCCAGCAATTCAACCTGTACAGCGCCACCAAGATCAACGCCTTCCCCATGCCAGGGGTAGCCAGTGGCGACGTGATCAAAGCGATTCAAGAGGTTGCGCAAACCCTGCCCGCTGGCTACACCACCAGCTGGAGCGGGCAAACCTATCAAGAGATCAAAGCCGGTAGTCTGGCCCCCCTGATCTTCACGCTGGCACTGTTATTCACCTACCTATTTTTGGTGGCGCAGTATGAGAGCTGGACCATTCCGGTGGCAGTTATGTTGGCAGTACCAATTGCGGTGTTTGGTGCATTCGCGATGGTGCTGGCGTTGGGCGGCGAGATAAACCTCTACACCCAAATTGGCTTAGTACTATTGATCGGTTTGGCGAGTAAAAACGCCATTCTCGTGGTGGAGTTTGCCAAGCAACTCCGCGAGGAAGGCAAATCCATTCTTGAAGCCGCAGAAACCGCAGCCCGGCTCAGATTCAGAGCCGTGTTAATGACCGCGTTCTCTTTTGTCTTAGGCATACTGCCACTGGTCGTCGCGACGGGTGCAGGTGCAGCCAGTCGACGTTCACTGGGTAACGCCGTCATGGGCGGCATGTTAATGGCCACCATTGTCGGCACCCTGCTGGTACCGGCGTTCTACGTCATCATGCAAAGCATGCGCGAGAAAGTGAAAAACAAACCCGCAGCCAACTCAACCGAGTAGGTTGAAATTCCACCCCTAGGGTGGATTTAGCCACTACCTTAAAGTGGTTAAATCCTTAGTCATTATCTTAAAGAGCAAATCCGCTCAATAAGCAAATGACCTAGGGAAGTGGAGATGAACAAAGCGAACATAGGTGGCATCCTGTTAATCAGCACGCTGCTATCCGCCTGCGGCGGCAGTAGCAGTGGCTCAACAGCCGGAGGCGGCACCACCACGCCACCGGCGCCTACTTACCAAGCCTATCCGTGCGATGCAGACCTTTACGAACAGGCCAACCGCCTGCGTATCTATCAGGTGATGACGGAAGCGTTTATCGATGGTAATACCAACCTAGGTTACGGCATCGGTTACGGCCCCAGCCCGCACGAAGGCGACATTCAGGGCATTATCGACTCACTGGATTACATTCAATCCTTGGGAATGAATGCGATCTGGCTAACCCCCATATTTGAATCCATTCCACTGTCCAACCAAGACGACTCTGTCACCCGACTTGATGCGACCGGCTATTTCGCCACTAACTATTTCGCCATCGACCCCAATTTTGGCGATTTAGAAGATGCCCGTAACCTGGTTGACGAAGCCCACGCCCGTGGCATCTATGTGTTCTTTGATGCTGTGTTTGGCCATCATAAAACCAACGCTCCTGGCTACGCCTCGCCCAGCGGCTTAACCCTGTCGGGACAAGGCCAAAGTTACAACGGCCTAGCTAGCACACAGCGAAGTGTGTTTCCAACCGATCTCGACTTCGTCAAAGAAGTGGCGAGTTACTGGATTGAAGAACTAAAAATTGATGGCTGGCGTCTAGACGTGGCTAACGAAGTCCCCGTCGGCGCTTGGGGCGAAATACGCCAACTGGTCGAGCAAACAAGCCAGTCCGTCGAGTATCAAATGGATGGCGATACCGTCAATCCACTAGGCTACATGGTGGCCGAGATCTTTGATGGCAGCGGCCAATTCGTCAGGGATCTGGGCTATGGGGAACCAGAACAACCGGGTATCTGCTCCGCCTTTGACTTTGCCATGCGCTATCAAGTGGTTAAAACCTTAGCCGTCGAAGAAAACGGCGCAGGTGATCCGCTGCCCAGCCAGCTACAGCTGGGCTGGCAACTCAACCAAGACAACCCCAGTCATGCCCACCCTAACCTGTTTGTCTCAAACCATGATCTGGTGCGGCTTGGCGATTTAATCCAGCGCGGAGGCTTCCCCGCGCAAGAGTACTGGTCCAGGCACCGTGCTATCTACAGTTTTGTCGCCGCCTACACCGGCCCCATTACCTTGTACTACGGCGATGAAATTGGCGATGATGTGGAGAATTTTGACCAACGTAACAGCCCGTGTAACGGCATTACCATGATGTGCGATGACCATGTGGCACGCTCCAGCGGCAAGATTGAAGGCCTGCCCCACGGTGACGATCGCACCCTCTTTCAAGCGTCGGCAGAACAGATCGCATTGCGCCAATACATTACCGAACTGATGCAGCTTCGCGACCAACACCCTGCCCTCTACAACGGCCAACGCATCGCCCTACTGGCTGACGACAGCACAGGTTTATATGCCGACCTGAAAGTGGCCGACAGTGAGCGGATCCTGTACCTGTTAAATACCACGAGTACAGACAGTGCATGGACGGTTGATGCTACTCAGTTAGCGAACGCCGCCTCACTGACCAACCTGCTGACAGGAGAAACAGTGGCAGTGAATGGCAATGTGAATATCCCGGTCGCCGCACTGACAGGAGAGTTTTGGTTACTGAATAATTAGCGGCAAGGTGAAGATCGGCAAACTGTCACTCCCCAGTTTACCGATCTTTTTCTTTCTTCTATCTGATTTAAGCCCTCTCCTAAGTGAGAGGGCTTAGGTGAGAGATTTTTCTACAGCCCTAAACCCAACGCCTGACCCGCTGACAGTATTCTTGGTAACTCTCACCAAATTTCTTCTCTAACGCCTGCTCTTCGTGGCGGATCTGGTATCTGTCCATAAATAGCCAGTAGGCGACAACCCAAAGCAGAGTCCATGGGTTGCCCAAAATCAGCACCCAAGCAAACAGGGCGATAACAAATCCAACGTACATCGGATTACGGCTGTAATTAAAAACACCTGCCACCACCAGCTGGTTGCTTTGCTCCGGAAATCTAGGGTCAACGGTGGTTTTAGCGCGGCGGAAGCTGATGACTGCGGCAACGCAAATGCTCGCGGCCAGCAGACATAAGGCGAACCCCAACCAGAAGGACGTGCGCGTCACCAGGGAGCTCATATCAAAACAGGCGCAGCTAAGTGCCATCAACACCGCGACCAGTATCGCCAGCGGCACTGGCATATGGATCCATCCCTGCTGCTTTTTCATCATTACTCCTTTCACGCAATTTGAACGGCTAATTGACCTAGCTAGCGTCTTTGCACTGCGGGCAGATCCGCGCTTTCAGTTCACTCATATGCCGATCGTAATGCTCTTTGATAATACGGTTTACATGGCCGCGCAACCAGCACAGGCCCTTGTCGTTTTCCTGCCGTTTATGCCAGGCACTGCCAACAGATGTTGGGGCTATGTCGATCGGTGGCTCCATCACCGCCAGTTCACCATTAAAAATGGCCTGCTCAACGGTAGAAGACGGGATCACTGTGATCAAATCTGTTTCTTTCAACAAGGCGGGCACGGTAGCAAAGTGATTTACTGTCATTGCCACTCTGCGCTTCATCCCTTTTTGCGCCAAAACCTGATCGGTGTAGCCGGTGATCTCGCCAGACAGAGACACCAACAGATGGTCCGCGGCGGCAAAGCGTTCCAGTGTCAGTGGTACTTTTGTCAGCGGGTGGTCCAATCGCATCACGCAGGCATAACAAGGGTTAAACAGGAACTCGGTTCGGATCACGTTGGACGTGCTGGATTGCGCCCCCACCAGCATATCGACATCGGCGTCATGAAGCAGTGATTCGGCATTCGAGATAGTATACGGCACCGCATGAATATTGATGCCCGGGGCAGATTGTTCAATGACTTTTCGTAACGGCCGCCACACCACATCAACGATGGCATCGGCAACCGCAATACGAAATGTACGCTTGGCAGTCGCGGGATTAAATTCATTCTGGTCGACTGCATCTCCCAACTGCTGCAGCGGCTCACGGATCTGCGCCCAAAGGTTCTGAGCATACGCCGTCGGCTGAATATTGCGCCCATCTTTGACGAACAGTTCATCTTTCCAAACAGAACGCATACGTGACAGGGCATTAGAAACTGCTGGCTGACTGAGCGCCAAGCGATCTGCCGCTCGGGTGATAGAGCCTTCAGTCATGATGGCATCAAACACCATCAAAAGGTTTAATTCCTGATTACGCAAAACATCCACCTACCATTTTCGAGTTGTTATAAGTAAATCACAGATTCATAACATTTGTGAATGCATTACATATGAATTAATAATTATTTTTATAAGGTGATCTTGATCATACTTCTCTCCACACCACGCTTTGGAGGGAAAGTGATGTTCGATTTCAACCTATCTAGATTCAAAAAATGGGTGCTGGCGGGAGGTACTCTTCTTCTATTAGCCGCCTGCGGTAGTGATCCGCAAACCCAGCCCACCCCTTTGATGACGCCACCATCGGTCTCTGTAGCACCGGTCATCAGTCAACGATTAACTGAGTGGGACGAGTTCACTGGCCGCCTTGAAGCACCAGAAAGTGTACAACTGCGCCCACGCGTCTCTGGTTATATCGAGCGAGTGGCATTTGCCGAAGGTGCATTGGTTACGGCTGGACAACCGCTTTTTTATATCGACAGCCGCCCATTTGAAGCAGAAGTTAAACGCTTGCAGGCAGAGCTTAACGTCGCAAAGAGCCAGCAAAAACTTGCGGACCTCAGCTATAACCGGGCACAAAAGCTAACAGCAACCCATGCCATGTCGGAAGAGATCTATGACCAGCGCCAAGCCGCATTAACCCAGGCGTATGCCAACGTGGCTTCAGTCAATGCCGCACTTGAGCTAGCGCAACTGAACCTCAGCTACACCGAAGTCACTGCCCCGATCAGTGGTCGCGTATCCAAAGCCAACATCACCAAAGGTAACTACGTTACAGCAGGGGACACCATCCTCACCTCTCTGGTCTCTACCGACAAGGTGTATGCCTATTTTGATGCCGACGAACAGACCTATCTCAAGTACGTCAAGTTGGCGCAAGAGGGCTCCCGCGCCAGCGATCGCGATGTACAGCATCCGGTGATGATGGCGCTGGCTAATGACACCGATTACCCCCACGAGGGCATCATCGATTTCATTGATAATCGCGTCAATCCGAGCACAGGTACGATCCGTGGTCGTGCCGTCTTTAGTAATGACAAACAGATGTTCACCCCTGGTCTGTTCGCTCGGATCAAGCTCACCGGCAGTGCCAGCTACCAAGGCATTCTGATCGATGACAAGGCGATAGGTACCGATCTGAATAACAAGTTTGTGCTGATCTTGGACGAAACCAATACCGTGCAGTATCGGCCCGTAATACTCGGCGAGAAACTGCAAGGCCTGCGGATTATTCAGTCAGGCCTCAAGGCGGGTGACACCATCGTCGTCAATGGTCTACAACGGGTGCGTCCAGGTACACCCGTTGCGCCACAACAAGTCGCTATGACCGACAACAAAACACTGGCCAAACTCAAAGCCATACAACGGCAGTTAGACAGCCAAGCCAACCGAGTTCACCTCGCTGCGGCAGGGCTTAGTACGCAGAATGCCAGCACTGCAGTGACCGGAGGCTAAGATGAGATTGTCACAGTTCTTTATTCATCGGCCGATCTTTGCTGGCGTATTGTCGCTGATGATATTCATTGCTGGTGCCATTGCCGTATGGCAACTACCGATCACCGAATACCCGGAAGTGGTGCCTCCCACCGTTGTCGTCACTGCCAACTACCCCGGCGCCAATCCAAAAGTGATTGCCGATACCGTCGCCTCGCCGTTAGAGCAGGAGATCAACGGCGTCGAAGATATGCTGTATATGTCATCACAGGCCACAGCTGATGGCCGCATGACGCTTACCCTGACCTTTGCCATCGGCACCGACCCCGACGATGCCCAAGTATTAGTCCAAAACCGTGTTGACCGTGCCCTGCCCCGGCTGCCACAAGAGGTACAACGTTTAGGGGTGGTCACCCAGAAGTCCTCACCCGACCTCACCATGGTGGTTCATCTGACATCGCCGGATGACAGCTACGACATGCTATATCTGTCGAACTACGCCCATCTCAATGTCAAAGATGAGTTGGCACGCGTGCAGGGGGTAGGAAACGTCGAACTGTTCGGTGCAGGCGAGTTCAGCATGCGTGTCTGGCTAGATCCGGAGAAGGTCGCGGCACTGGGTTAAACCCCGGTGATATCGTGGCCGCGATCCGGGAACAAAACCAGCAGGCAGCGGCAGGTTCGCTCGGCGCGCAACCCACCGGCGACAGTGAATTCCAATGGTTAATCAATGTAAAAGGTCGCCTGTCTGATGAAGCAGAGTTCGGCGATATCATCATTAAAGTCGGCGAACAGGGAGAAATATCCTATCTAAAAGATGTGGCTCGTATTGAACTAGGTTCTGACTTCTACGCTCTCCGTTCTTTGCTAGACAACAAACCTGCGGTGGCTCTGCCTATCTTTCAGGCACCGGGTTCCAACGCGATTCAGATCTCTGATGATGTCCGCGCCACCATGGCTGAATTGAAACACTCTTTCCCGGCAGGCATGGATTACGCCATCGTTTACGATCCCACCGTGTTTGTCCGCGGCTCAATTGAAGCTGTGGTAAGCACATTATTTGAAGCGATTTTACTGGTGGTACTGGTCGTCGTGCTGTTTTTGCAGACCTGGCGCGCCTCTTTGATCCCGTTAGCTGCCGTACCGGTTTCTCTGGTCGGTACTTTTGCCATCATGCACCTGCTGGGCTTTTCATTTAACGCACTGTCGTTGTTTGGTTTAGTGCTGGCCATCGGTATTGTGGTCGATGATGCCATTGTGGTGGTCGAGAATGTCGAGCGAAATCTGCGCGAAGGGTTAAGTCCGGTTGACGCCACCAAACAGGCGATGCAAGAGGTGACCGGCCCAATTATTGCCACCACACTGGTGCTGGCGGCAGTTTTTATTCCCACCGCCTTTATGTCAGGTCTTACCGGCCAGTTCTATAAGCAGTTTGCACTGACCATCACTATCTCTACGGTGATCTCGGCGATCAACTCGCTGACCCTGAGTCCAGCACTGTCCGCATTGCTACTCCGGGCAGAAGACGCGCCAAAAGACAAGCTCACCAAACTGATAGATTTTCTGTTCGGCCGTTGGTTATTTGCGCCATTCAATCGTCTATTTGATAAAAGTGCCCGCGGCTATACGGCAGGGATCGGCAAACTCATCCGCTTAAGCGGTGTTGTCGTGATCCTCTACGCTGGATTGATGGCATTGACCTATCACCAGTTCAACACCACCCCAACAGGCTATGTACCGGGGCAGGACAAGATGTATCTGGTGTCATTTGCTCAACTTCCCGATGCCGCTTCGCTAGATCGCACAGAACAGGTGATCCGCGATATGTCCGCCATCGCCTTACAACATCCGGGCGTAGAAAATGCGGTCGCTTTTCCCGGCCTCAACATCAATGGCTTCACCAACAGCTCTAGTAGCGGTATCGTTTTCGTTGCCCTGAAACCATTTGCTCAGCGCACCTCGCCCGAGTTATCCGCCAATGCCATTGCCGGCCAACTTAACCAACAATTTGGTGCCATTCAGGATGCGTTTATTGCCATTTTCCCACCGCCGCCGGTGCAGGGCTTAGGTACCATTGGCGGCTTCCGTTTGCAGATAGAAGATCGCGCCAACCTCGGCTATGAAACCCTCTATCAAGTGACGCAGGAAGTCATCGGCAAAGCCTGGGCTGCGCCGGAACTGACAGGAAACTTCAGCAGTTTTCAGGTCAATGTACCGCAACTGGACGTCGATCTGGATCGCGCCAAGGCAAAGAGTCAGGGCGTACGCATTGATGATGTTTTTATCACCATGCAGGCCTATTTAGGTTCTCTCTACGTCAACGATTACAACCAGTTTGGCCGCACCTATCAGGTCAATGTGCAAGCAGACCAGTCATTCCGTCAGGAGCCAGACCAGATCAGCCAACTGAAAGTGCGTAACCAACAGGGCGAGATGATCCCCTTAGGCTCCTTTGTCACAGTAGAACACAGTGCCGGACCCGATCGGGTGATGCATTACAACGGCTTTACCACTGCTGAAGTCAATGGCGCGCCAGCGCCGGGCTATAGCTCAGGCCAAGCGCAAGCGGCGATAGAAAAGATCTTAGATGAGACCCTGCCTATTGGGATGACCTACGAATGGACAGATCTCACCTACCAGCAGATCCTCGCCGGTAACGCCGCCATGTATGTGTTCCCCTTAGTGGTGCTGTTGGTGTTTCTGGTATTAGCTGCCACCTATGAGAGTCTGAGCCTCCCCATGGCGATCATTCTTATTGTGCCAATGACACTGCTATCGGCAATGACCGGCGTGATCCTGACCGGTGGCGATAACAACATTTTCACCCAGATCGGCTTCATTGTGCTGGTGGGGTTAGCCACCAAGAACGCGATCCTGATTGTCGAGTTTGCCAAAGAGTTGGAAGAGCGTGGCATGGGGGTGATAGAAGCGATTAAGGAAGCGGGACGATTACGTTTACGCCCGATCCTGATGACATCGTTCGCCTTCATCATGGGTGTGGTACCTATGGTGTTTTCAACTGGTGCAGGTGCAGAGATGCGCAAAGCCATGGGTGTTGCCGTGTTCTCCGGCATGATAGGGGTCACCGTATTTGGCTTAGTACTGACACCTGTTTTCTACTATCTGCTACGTCGGCGTAGTCAGCCGCCATCAGCAGCAAAAGCCGATAGATAGATAGATAACCCAAGTTTTGAGGCACTCGACCACACCACCGAACCCTCCTAATCTCGGTGCGGGTGCCTCATTTTCTAATTCCTTCACCACTGCTCCACGTTGAGCCATGTTCCAACAATAAAAAACCGGCCAGATAGGCCGGTTACTATTTTGGTCAGAGAGTTACAGCATTTATCCGCGACGACGAACGCGACTCATCCCCAACAAACCTAACCCCAACAGACCCACGGTCATAGGCTCAGGTACAGCTAGGTGAGGAGTCACGTCATTAATGGCCATCTGGATCTGGTCAAGACTGTCTTGCACACCATTGTCAGCGGCAAAAACATACAAGTTGGCATCAATAAAAGGGTTGGTTTCCCAATAAAAACCAAAGTGATCTACCTCGCCGTCATTAAACATTTTCTGACTATAGTAGACCTCAGCATCGGACTGGAACCAGAGACCAAAGGCATAGCCTTCTGCCAGGCTCAGATCAATAGCACCAAAAGTTGACAGCGCTTGTTCACCCGCGATGTCCCAGACAACATTCTACTCATCACCCACTTCTGCGGTGGAATCAAATATCTGTAGCTTCGAGGCAACGACATGATTCACGGTATCGTAGTGATATAAACCAAATGCATGATCAAACGTATTATTCTGACCAGCTAAAAAGGTCATTTCGAAACCGCTGTCATCAAGTGTGGCATCGAAATCAGTCAGCGTGAATAAACTATCACCGCTCTCCTCAATACTGTTTAACTCTGCAGGAATCATTGGCGCTGCTGTTGCTACTCCAGAAAACAACAAGGCAGCGAAAGCTAAATATATTTTCATGATTGCCTTCTCCTTTAGCAATAAATAAATGTGCAAATCAAATTGCCGTGTAGATATACCAAAAATAGAAAGCTCACGTACGTAAAGAGTTTTGACATATATCGTGCAGCTAAAATGCATAAAAATGCGCCAATCGCACAGTAACTAAGCAAAATTTCAAACAAGCCGTCTTACCATTCAATAATAAGTGAACGTTACCGATACCAATTGAATCAATTATGTTTTTATTAGATTGTTTAAGAAAACAAAATAAAAACACCTGCTAATTTAACGCACCATTTTTACTTATATTTTTTTGTGAGAAATAAGGGTTTATTTATAACAAACAATAAATCATTAGCCTGATTGAGTATTTTTAACTCACATCCTTAATCTTTATTAGATCAGGTGGTAATACTTTAGAGGGGGCTAAATCCAAGAAAGAACTAGATGATGGGCAATTGAACTTAGGTCCGTATCGAAATAGAGATTAATCAATAGAGAGTTAGATTTGAACTGATATTCCCAATACGCCACAATCAACATCATCTTGCCAATCTCGAATAGCCCTATGTCTGAATACTCCGCAACAATAAGCTGGCAAAAGCGGCCAGAAGAAACCTTTATCGACAATCGCTATAGTCGTGCCCATGAATGGCAATTTGACGGCGGGGTGACTGTACCCGCCTCATCTTCTCCCCATGTCGTGCCTCTCCCCTATTCGGTGGAAGCCAATGTCGATCCAGAAGAAGCTTTCATTGCCGCACTATCGAGCTGCCATATGCTGTTTTTTCTCTCGTTAGCAGCAAAAAAGCGTTGGCTGGTCACCAGCTATATTGATCACGCCATTGGTGTCATGGCTACAAACAGTGACGGCAAAATTGCGATGACCGAGGTCACCTTACAGCCAGCTGTGCGCTTTGCAGACAAGCAGCCACCAGCCGAGCAGTTGGAGGCTTTGCACCACCAAGCCCATGAACTCTGTTTTATCGCAAATTCGGTTAAAACGAAGATCACCATCGCTGCAACACGATGAACAGCGACAAAAACAGCTGACACACATCGCTTCATCACTATGCCAAACAGATATTCGGTCCATACTTACCTCTGCCAATGCATGAAACAGTGACGACAGGTAGCCGTTTACCACGCATAAAGAGGCAAAGTGAAACGATGAAAAACAAACAAAAAAGAGCAGTTCAACTGCCACCTTTACTCGCAAAGCAGAGCCTGATTTTACTGGCAACAGCGCAGGCTCAGCAGGCCAATATTTTTCGCAGCTCCACCCGAGTGGAGGGTCTGCACGACTATCGTGTTGCACTGCGTAAACTGCGCAGTTTAGTCACCCAAATGAAAAAGCTGTTCCCCGATGATTGCGCCCAACGGCTCAATCAACAATTGGGCTTGATGGCACGCAAAACCAATACACTCCGCGACATGGATGTCTATCAACAGCAGTGGCAGCACTACCAAAAAAACCTAACGAGGAAACAGCGGCAATTACTGGCCAAACTCACACTCAAGGAGAAGCAGCACCAGCAGCGGGAGCGGGCCCGAGTTATCGCTTGGCTTAGTAGCAAAAATTACCAACGCTCTTTTGCATCAATCCAACACTGGTTTGCCCTGGCGGAGCAAGAAGCGATAGCAGAAGTTGCACCTTCGCCGTCTCTGATCAGTTGGCTGCAAAAACAGATGAACAAACGTTATCAGGTGATCCGCGCAGCGGCGCAGGCGCTACATGAGCCAGTAGCAGATGAGCAACTACACGCCCTGCGAATTCAGGGCAAGAAGCTACGCTACCTGGTTGAACTGTTCCCTCAAGCTAGCGAAAAAACAGATTGGGAATTACTGCACAAGCCACTGAAAAAACTGCAATCCCACTTGGGGAATGTCAATGACTGTGCAGTACAACTGCAGGGGATCAGGCGAAAACAAGCCAGGCTGATGCAACAGCAATATCCCCACCAGGCCGCAACCTTAAATGCCTTACTGGAAGTAAAGAAACAGATAAAACAACAAGCCCGAACAGAGAAAGCGGCGGCGCTAAAGCTATTGGCAGCGCTTCAGCACTTGCCACCATCTATTCATGCCTAACTGGCCAGCGGCAAGCTAAAGCCAAACGTAGAGCCCTGCTGTTGGCTACTCTGCACGGCGATTTCACTGCCGTGCAATGCCACTAGCTGTTGCACAATCGCCAAGCCTAAACCGGTATTTGCCCCCTCACCGTTAACGCTATTACTGGCGCGATAGTGCGGGTCAAAGATCAACGGCACTTCAGCTTCGTTAATGCCACAGCCATTATCTGCAACCGCCACATAGATAGCATCATTGGCGGCAGCTATTTTTATGGTCACCTCGCCTCCCGCTGGCGTATGGCGCAATGCATTGTCAATCAGGTTCACCAGAATCCGCTCCAGCTTGCCAATATCAGCCAGCGCCTGCTGCTGGTGGATATCGGTTTCGACACGCAAGCGTACACCTCGCGCCTCAGCCATTAACTGCAAACGCTGCACGACATCATAGGCCAGCTCTGCCACCACCACAGGTTCGGGATTAAAACGGATGTCGCCGCCTTCCAGACGCACTAACTCAAATAGTTGCTCGACCAGCAAATTCAACTGACGCGCGTTTTTCAACGCGACCTCAATTAATTGCGGCTGACGCTGCTCAGCACTTTGCAGTAACCAGGTTTCCAGATACCCCTGAAGGGATGCCAACGGCGTTCGGAAATCGTGGGAGACATGGGAGATCAGTTCTCGTCTTAATTGCTCAGTGGTTTTAATCTGTTCCAGCTGATGCTCGATATGCCCGGCCATCACATCAAAGCCCTGATTCAGCGACACCACCTCTGCTGGAGTCCAACGATGATGCCGTACCTCAGGTTCATTGCGACGAGAAAAGTCATGTTGGGTGAAGTGCTCAAATCGACGCACCAGCTTGGTTAACGGCCGCGTCAGTAAGACAAACAGCAATACCAGCAACACTAAACCGAACAGCAGCGCTGCGCCCATCAAGCGCCAACTGTCTTGTAATACGCGACTGGTGGCTAACATGTCAGCTAAAGTCTGCCACTGCTCACCACCAATGATCACGTACAGATACCCCGTCAGCTTACCCTCAGCATTTTCAATTGGTGCTGCAGAGAAGATACGTTGGCTCGTTGCCGAACGAGGGTCATCGCCATACAGAGGGAAGTCAGCACCAGCAAAGAACGAATGGATCGGCTGCAGGCTGATACGTTGGCGCAACACCTTGCCTGGCGGTGCTGAATAGGCCAAGAGTCGCCCAGTCGTATCCAGTGCATAGATCTCCCAATCAGGCCCGAGCAACATCATGGTGTGAAAAGCATCTTTCAAGATACTGGCGTCAATGGTGCCCTGTTTTAGCTGTTTGTTGTCATAAACCATGTGTGCAGCAAGGCCGCGGTGCAGGCGCTGTTCCACCTCTTCGCCATAGGTTTGGTAACTGGCCAATGTCCAGCTCCCGACACCAACACCCACAAGCAAAAACAACCCAGCGGCATATAACGCGAACTGTCCAGAAAGGGATTTCAACATGAATGTTCGCCTGCAAATTTGTATCCCACGCCCCACACGGTATGGATCCATTTGGGTTGCGCCGGATCTAATTCCAGCTTGCTACGCAGTCGATTGACAGTGGAATTAACGGTATGGGCATAGCCGTCATGCCGATGCCCCCACACTTGATTCAACAACTGATCGCGGCTAAACACGCGCCCAGGTTGGCTTGCCATATGCCATAGCAACTCAAACTCGGTCGCCGTCAAGTTCACCAACTGTTCGGCAACATGGACTAAGCGGGTAGCGGGGTCAATTGCCAGCTCGTCAACCAGGATAGGTGCAGGACCCGTTTCTTGCTGTTGATGGTGGCGATGGTAACGACGCAACAGCGCTTTCACTCGCGCCTGTAGCTCCAACACACTGAACGGCTTTGACAAGTAATCGTCAGCACCACTCTCCAGCCCCATCACCAGGTCTTGTTCACCGGACTTGGCAGTGAGCATCAAAATGGGAATATCTTCATTGATCCGTCTGAGTTGTCGACACAAACTCAAACCATCAATACCACCGGGTAACATAATGTCGAAAATTGCCATGTCATAGTCCTGATGCAACTGCCGCGACGCCTGTCTACCATCCGGGTAAGCATCCACTTGGTAATCCATCATGCCCAAGTTAATACCCACAAGGTTCGCGATATCTGCGTGATCTTCCACCAATAAAATCTTGGCTTTCATAGCCTGCCCCTCTGGCACCAGTGTTTAATGGCTGTCATGCCACCTGGTTGTTGCATCTGGTTCGTTAGAGGTAGAGACCGGTCAAGCTGTGATTAAATTTCCTGCAATCTTTGAATGCGTGTTCGCAGACTGAAAGTGAAGCCCCGCCATCGGGAGCTTCACTCCAGTGCTGAACAATCACTCCGTGCGAGTAATGGTTACCTTCATCACCGGATTGTCAAAACGATGACTAAAGTTCAACGCTGAATCGGTTAGGCCATCATCAGCTGTCACCACGCCCGCATGCACATAAACGCGATCAATATCATCACGGGTGGCAGCATAACCTTCGCCGCCGCCAGCAGGTCCAGGTACAGTCGCTGCCGTTTCGCTATTGGCTTCGGTACCAGCATCATAAGCCATGGTGGTGGTCGACCAACTGTCACCCACCGCCAGTTGCTCTAAACCCCAGCCATTGACACCAGTGAAAGCATCATTGGTATTCACTAGCATGGTGGCCAGTGTCAGATTTAGGTCGATACCCTCTTCGAAGCTAAGTACCATCATCTCTGAGGCACCCGGCATAATCACGCCCGCACCAGAGGCAGAAGCCCAAAGCCCTTCGATAGCGAGCAGTTGACTGTTGTCACCGCTTTCAGCCATCACCTCCAGCGGCACCAACGCGGCATCACCGAGAGACCAGGCCTGAATGGTTTCATTGTGAACCAGTGCTGCCACTGGTGATAATGGTTGGTTGGCAGTCAGATTGACCACTTCAACCTCATAGCTGCGCATCAGTGGATCCACAATGACAATTTCATCATCATCGTCGTCACTACAGCCACTGATTACCGCAACCGCGAGCAACGCAGTGCCAAGACGAAAATAGCTTTGCTTATTCATATCGCCTCCTTGGTTACTGTACGGTAACGGTCAGTTTTGCCACCGGATTCAACCAGCGATGAACACGGCTATCTAGATCTGATACACCGCCCTCTGCGTCTGTATCACCTAACACACCGGGATGAATATGAACCGTGCTATTCGGCTGGGTGGCAGTGACACCACTACCGTTCATGCCCGCATCACCACCTGGCGCAGCAGGAATCCCGGGAACACCTGGCATACCACTGCCATCAACAACCAGTTCGTCATTAGCTTCAGTACCGGCATCGTAACCTTTCAGATACACCGTATAGGTACCCGCTTCTGATGGGATCATCCAACGGTCTAACCCAACAAAACCGTCGTTGGTCGGCAACAACATAGCAGTCAAAGAAAGGTACGCCATATCACCACTGTCCAGCATCACACCTTCAATGCTCGCGCCCGGTGCCAACAGGCCACCAGCAGGATTACTCACGACAGGCATACCGTCCAGCGCGGTTGCCATCGCAGAGATATCGCCTCCCTCTGCAATGGCTTGCAGTGCGGCCGATGCTGCCATTCCAGTCTCATACATATAAACGTCGCCAGGATGGGCTGCGATAATCAGTGGTGTGAAATAGACGCCTTGCGTCAGGTTCTCAACTTTGATCTCTAACTGTGCCGCTGATGCGGGTACGGCAAAACCTGCAGCGATCATGGCTGCCAAAGGCAAACGGGTAAGAAATTTAGTCATCGGTAACGCTCTCCATGTTTAATGTCGAGGGTAAGTGTCGCCACCAGATCTCCGTATCAGATTGCAAAAACATCACAAAACCATCACAAGCTGTCGCAGCGAGTCATGACCATAGACAAATTTAAACACTCTTCACATCGGCTAAGACAGCGTGCCTAAGGCACTAACAACAGAGCGCCACTTGGTGACAAAGATCACATTATTGCAGGCGCAACGTCAGCGTATTTCGCAACAATTTTCACAATCACGAAAGCGCACTAAACAGCCAGATTGATCAAACACTGATCAGCCCGATCTTATTGATAACAACAGCGCAACCAAAAACCCACCAAGCCAACGAAAAATTGCTACACAAAGAAAACATTAATCTAAATAAATCAGGCTGTTATTACTTTTGACCCTGCTCAGCAAATGGTTTTTAACCTGTTCCTAACGGACCACAAAAAATAGAGTCCGTAACAAAAAAATAAGCACAGTCCATCGACCCAGGAGTATTTTCCAATGCCTGTTTTGCAAAAAAACACGGTCGTAAAAACGATCGCTTTATTCGCAGGGGTACCTCTGCTCGCTCAGCCCGCCTTCGCCGACGACAGCACGGCTGAAGATGTCGAGCGTATTGAAATTACCGGTTCTCGCATCAAACGCGCAGACATGGAGAGCGCAAGCCCGGTACAACTTATCTCCGCCGAAGATATCGCAGCCGGTAGTTACACCTCAGTAGAGCAGGTGCTGCAGCAATCCACAGCCTCTGCCGGTATGGCAACCGGCGCATCCAGCAACAACGGCGGGGTGGGTGCTGCGCGGGTAGATATGCGCGGCATGGGTGTACAACGCACCTTGGTGCTGGTTAATGGTCGCCGGATGGTTAATTCAGGCACGGGCGCGGATGCCGCAGTGGATCTCAATACTATCCCGCTCGCCATGATCGAACGTATCGAAGTGCTTAAGGATGGTGCCTCTGCCGTGTATGGCTCCGACGCCATTGCTGGCGTAGTTAACATCATTACCAAAAAGAATTTTGAAGGACTGGAGCTAAGTGGCACTTATGGTGGCAGTAGCGAAGGCGATGCCAATACCGGTGATATTAGCCTGCTGATGGGCGGTAGCAGCGATCGCGGTAATTTTGTGGTCGGTGCCAGTTATGTAGATCGTGGCGATGCTTGGCAAAGTGACCGGGGCTGGTCTGATTGCGCATTGGACGGCTCGACCTCCCCCTCTTGTATCCCTGGCAGCTCCACTATCCCTGGCGGCGCAATTAACCCAGGAGATGGCTGGAAACAGCGTGATCCAAACACCGGTGAGTGGGTCGCTCAAACAGACAGTTTTGACTACGTCCCCTACAGCTACCTCTACACACCTCAAGAGCGTGTCAGTGTATTTGGTAACGGCAGCTATGAACTAAATGATGATCTAACAGCGTTCACCGAATTCCTCTATACCAAACGTACCTCAGATCAGCAGATGGCACCTTCACCAGTCACCGGCGTCACCTTCAGTGAGGATGCTCTGGGTAACCCATACGACAGCGCCGTCAGCTATAAACGGAGAATGACTGAGGCGGGAGCCCGAGAATTCGAACAGATCACTGACACCACACGCATTGTCACAGGCCTACAAGGATATCTTGATCTCGGTAGCGGCTACGATTGGGATCTTTCCTACACCTGGGGCAGAAACGACGCGACCAGCAAAGTACATAACCTCATCAACAACAAAAAGATGATGGAAACCGCCTACGCCGACACCTGTGGTCAAAACGGCGTGCCATGTCAGGACTGGTTTGCCCCGGAAGGCGAAATTAGCCAGGAAACTCTCGATTACGTTACCTACACCGATCAGTCGACCGGTGGCAACGAGATGAATGTCGTCAACTTCAACCTCTCTGGCGATGCTTTCGAGCTACCTACCGGTACTGTCGGTTTTGCTGCAGGATTAGAGTATCGGGAAGAGAAAGGCTGGTACCAGCCCGATTCTGTGACCGTGGCAGGCGAAAGCTCACAGTCACAGCAAGACGCGACCTCAGGCAGTTATGACACCACCTCAGCCTATGCTGAGTTTGCCATTCCGCTGCTCTCTGATATGCGTTTTGCTGACGACGTTAGCCTGGAGGCCGCCGTCCGCTGGTTTGATTACAGCACCTTCGGCAGTGACAACACTTGGAAACTGGGTCTGACCTGGAAAGTGGATGATGAATGGATGCTACGTGGCGTGCGCTCAACCGCTTTCCGCGCTCCTAGCGTGGATGAGCTTTATGGCGGCAATGTCGGTTCATTCGACTATGTCACCGATCCCTGTTCCGGCTATGGCGCGCTTGACCCAAGCAGCAGCACTTACCAAATGTGTCATTCCGAAATTGGTGATACCAACTATCAGTTCAACGATTTTCAGATCGAATCCACTTGGTTAAGTGATGATGATCTGCAACCAGAAACCGCTGATACCTGGACCTTTGGCGTAGTTTATAGCCCTGACTATATCGACAACCTGTCACTTACTATCGACTACTACAAGATCGAAATCGACGATGCCATCGTACGTATTGATAGTCAGCAGTATTTAGATGCGTGCTACGGTGGTAATGCTCAAGCGTGTGACACGCTGAATATCAGCCGCGATTCACTCACTGGCGAGATCAGTAATGTCGATCGTCCATTGACTAACGTTGGCTACCAAAACACCTCCGGTATCGATAGCAATATTCAATACGGTTTCGAAGGGTTTGGTATAGATTGGAGTGCTAATCTGGACAGCACTTACCTGATCGAGTTTGAAGAAGATGGTAATGACTATGCAGGTACCATCAGTGGTATGACGGGTGGCTATGCGCGTTGGCGCAGCAACGCCAGCCTGAAAGCCGCTGCGGATAACTGGGATATTTATTACAAAATGCGCTATATCCACAGTATGGATGACCTTTATGAAGATTATGAAGTCTCTTCTGTGACGTACCACGATGTTTCAGGTCAATATTATGTAAATGACAGCTTGAGCCTGAAGGTAGGTATAGATAATCTATTCGACAAAGAGCCACCCTACGTACCGAGCTATTCAGATATGAATACGGTACCGGAAGCATACGATGTGTTAGGCCGTTACTTCTACGCAGGTTTCACCTACCGCATGTAAAGAATGTCTCGACTCTGTCAGTACAGAGTCTGAGCAAAAGAGCGTTGTCCAAAATCCCTTGTATGGGGCAACGTACCCCCCGAAAGCGCTTCGTTAGAAGCGCTTTTTTTATGTACAGGATGTACGGTATGTCGCGGGTGCATGGCACCCAATACACTTCGTGGGGCGTACTAATGCACAGGAGTGATGCTGCGCAAGGTGGGCTTTGTTGCGAACGGATGCCTCCTTAAGAACAGCGGCGTACTAAATCACGCAACTTAGTAAGCATCATCCCAACGCTGCCACCAACCAGAAAATCCTCGGGTAAGGTAGTGCTTAAGTCCTATCAGCAGCAACAGTAGGGTCATCGGCAGGATCAGTAACATCCACTTAGCGGTCACCGGCAGAGGTAAATAGCTGGTATCTAATACCAGCAAATTGCCAGTAAAGTGATAGTGATGACGAAATGCTTCTTCGAGATCTGCGGGGAGCCGCATTGTTGACAGGTAGCCCTTCACTCGCGTTTCCCGAAACAGATCCGCTAATACCGGCTCATCCTGCTGCTTGATCAAATAGGTTAGCTGCGGCTCATCACCCGCATGTACCACCACAGGCACGTAATAGTCGGTTTGAAACGGTTGCGCACTATCATCCGGTGGCATGAGCACTTCATAGGTGTTGGTGATCTCTCGCAGACCACCATTTAATTCAACATAGCGATTTTGGGGAGCCTGCGGGAACAACTCATTGGCTTGTGCCACCACAGGTTGTTCACCATTGCGCTGCCAATAGTTCACCGCATCCCATGCGCCGAGCAGTAAAGCGATGACCGCCACTAACTGGCAAAAACTGGTGGCCTTGAGAATAAGAGTCTTCATATGCGCTCCTTGCATCTAACCCTGACCTGATGAGGGGATCTATTACGGAGAATGAAGTAATTAAAGCATCTGATTTAAACGCAAAGATATAACCTGCTCACATTTCGACCAAGGCGTAACAACACAGTTTCAATAGTTTGAAGTATGCGGCGAAAAGCGGGGAAATGAGAGCTAAAACAGAGCTAATGGCTGGTAAAAGTAACAAATGTTAAATTAGATAACACAGTGTTAGGCGGGCGCTAGCAGAGAATATAAGCCAAACCCTTACCTATAAAAAAGACCTCCAACTGGAGGCCTTATCTACTGGTGGCGTATCAGAGCCTAGCTGCGACGCACGGCACCTAATCCAACCACAATCAAGCCCATCAGCAAAATTGCCGCTGGCGCAGGAACCGAAGCCTTACCTTCAAAACCTTCAATGCGAACGCCGTAGCCACCACTGATGGGGTTACCGCCGATCAAGTTGCTACCATTCACTTGAATACGCTGGCTACCTGCGATAGCTGCAGGGCTGCTAGGCCAGCCTAACCGGGTGCCATTGATACCGAAAATCGACACGAAGTAGCGACCGGCATCTAAGAAGAAGTCATCCACATCAAATGTCACTACCGGAAAAGAGCTACCAGCAGAGCCACCCAAACTGTCATCACGCACGTAATCACTGCGATCCAAGGTTTGCGCAAACAGTGACGTAGTCAAACCAGCATCAAAAATCTCAATAGTTAGCTCATCCATATAACGGTCAGCGGTGGCAGACACATCATGTAACTGCGCAGCGATCTGCTCTACTGTCGAGCCCGCAGCCAGATCAAAACTGGTTGCCGCACGGTACTCACTGCTACATGGCGTACAAGAGCCTCCGGCAGCAGAGCCAAGAAACGGATTTTCATAGAGGGGAGCGGCTGAAGCACTCTGAGAGACAATCATTACCGCAGCGGCGGCCAAACCTGAAAGAGACTTAAACATCATGGATACTTCCTTTATTACTGCTAACCAAATTAAGTTTAATTTTTCATAGCAAAAAAGAAGCCAAACAAGTAATAGATTGAATTAAAAGGATTAAGTTAACCGCCAAATATAAGCACGCACTAAAACGTAAAAATATTAGACATCTGACAAAGGTATTATTCGATCTGCTTAAACCCCTGCCCCATTCGGAACAAAATCATCATAACGATCATCGGTGCGAGGCTGTAAATGAGCGCGTCGATATCGGTAAACAGGTGCACTCCACCGATCACCAGCGTCAGTAGAAAGAGCAGATAAATCGGCGCAGTCAGTCGCAAGCGCACACTGCACATTGGGCAGGTAAATGATGAGTTAAACACGCCATGTCGCTGCAAACTCGCGTTCAATAGCGTGGTATCGATGGTCTCTTTACAGGCAGGACAACGGTAAATTCTAAACATTAAATTCGCTTATCTGAAACAGCCGGTGATGATGATTATCAGACCACAAGATCTGTGAAACGTTGCCGAACTTCCATCAATGCGAAACCCAGCAAATTAGCGCCTTTCCACTGATTGGGGTTTTCAGCATGAGGATCATCTGCGGATAAACCAATCCCCCAGACTCTATCAACGGGACTAGCTTCAACCAAGATCCGCTCTCCGGTTCCCAGAAGAAAAGCTTTTAGCTCAGCATGTTGATCGAATTTTAGTAAGTTTGCTTGCACCACAATTTCAAATCGATGCTGACACCAAACTTGTTCGTCAAAGTTAAGCACTTCCCTACCAAATTTTTTGGCTGCTCCCGGATTCGAAGCAGTGATAATTCTTTCGTAGGCACACTGGTCGCCAAAGAGCTTAGCTTTCGCTGCCATCATGTAGTGTTCAGCAGTAAGAAATTTAACCCCATCATCGATAAAAGGAGCTTCATACCACTGACTAAAACAACTCTTTGAAACGCCTTTCTCTGGCTTTTTATGGCCCCAGAAAAAAACGTACTTTACGCAATTTCCATAATTAACGTAATCAACTAACTGTTGTATATCCCGCAGCTCAGGCATCGAACTCTCAATCAAAGGGGCTATGACTCGTAAATACTAGCGACTAATCCAATCCCAAAAACTCACGGCGACAAGGCATCGTCAGGGCTCCAGGGCGCAAAGATTTCACCAATTTTTCTGCTTCAGTTTTGTCCATACCACGCTCAATCAACAAGCGTGCGGCAATAAACCCCGTACGTCCGGTGCCACCCTTACAATGCAAGGTGACGTTGCACCCGCTATCAAGCAGGTTATTTAGCCGCTTACTCACCTGCGGCCAACGCGCTTCAAAATCAGCATTGGGCAGATCTTCATCAGGGATCGGCATATGGAACCACTGCATATCGAAGTGAGAAACTTTATCGCCTAGATCTTCAACCTTATGTTTTACCAGCTCTTCGGACTCCATCAGCGTCACACAACACTCCGCTCCCCAATACAGCAGATCATTGAGATCCTGCTCCATCATTTCACTAAAGTCCTGATCCCCCTCTCGCTTGCCAGGGCAAGGATGCAAACCAATTTTGCCCTCACAACCGGGGATGTTTAGTTCGTAAACGGGCAGCTTATCTAAACGTTTACCTGGCATTGTCATGTTCCTCTTTGAAAAAATACCGGCGCCTAGGCGCCGGATAGATATTAAGTGGTCACAGCTCCAGTGAGCCTTGCCGGTGAAAAGCCGCGATTACGCTGCTTCACCAATTCCTGAATGCCGCAACAAAGCATCCACTTCGGGTTCACGACCACGGAATGCGCGAAACAGATTCATCGGTGAATCGCTACCGCCTTTGCGCAAAATTTCATTGAGGAAGCTCTGCCCCGTTTCGCTGTTGAAGATACCCTCTTCCTCAAATCGGCCAAAGGCATCAGCAGACAGCACTTCTGCCCACTTATAGCTGTAATAGCCTGCCGCATAGCCGCCACCAAAGATATGACCAAAGCTATGTTGGAAGCGATTAAATTCACTGACCGGCACCACAGCGACCTTATCGCGGATCTGATCCAAGGTGTGCTGCACCTGCGCGCCCAATGTGGGATCGAAATCCAGATGCAGGTGGAAATCAAACAGGGAAAATTCCAACTGACGCAGCATCTGCATAGCACTTTGGAAATTCTTCGCCGCCATCATCTTGTCCAGCATCGATTGTGGTAGTGGCTCTCCGGTTTCAAAATGGCCAGAGATAAACGCCAATGCTTCCGGCTCCCAGCACCAGTTTTCCAAAAACTGACTGGGCAACTCTACAGCATCCCAAGGTACGCCATTAATACCAGAGACGCCGGCCGTTTCCACTTTAGTGAGCATATGGTGTAAACCGTGGCCAAATTCATGGAACAAAGTAATCACTTCATCATGGGTAAACAGCGCTGGCTGACTACCGACTGGGCCACTGAAGTTGCAGGTCAGGTAGGCCACAGGGATCTGCAGTTCATTGGCTTCGGTACGCCAACGCGCCTGACATTCATCCATCCAGGCTCCACCCCGCTTGCCTTCACGAGCAAACAGATCGAGGTAGAAGCTACCTTGCAAGCTGCCATCAGCATTGAAAATATCAAAGAAACGTACATCTTTATGCCAGGTGTCGACGCCTTGGCGCTCAACGATATCCACGGCAAACAGGCGCTTTGCGACTTCAAACAGGCCGCTGACCACGCGGTTTTCCGGGAACCAAGGGCGTACCGCCTCAGCATCAATGGCATAAGTATGTTGCTTCAGCTTTTCCGAGTAATAGGTCAGATCCCAAGCCTCGGCGTTTTCAACACCGTGTTGCTGTTTGGCGTATGCCCGAAGCTCATCCAGCTCTTTCTGCCCCTGAGGCTTAGAGCGCTCAGCCAGGTCATTGAGAAAGCCCAGTACCTGGTCACTCTTCTCCGCCATTTTGGTGGCCAGCGAGTATTCGCCATAGTTGTCAAAACCTAACAGGCGTGCTTTTTCGTGGCGCAGGGCAACAATCTCATCCATTACCTCGCTGTTGTCCCACTTACCGGCGTTGGGGCCTTGATCAGAAGCTCGCGTAGCGAAGGCCACGTAGATCTCTTTACGTAGCTCTCGGTTGTCACAGTAGCTCATCACGGGCAAATAACAGGGGAAATCGAGGGTCAGCAGGTAACCCTCTTGTTCTTTTGCCGCAGCGGCCTGCTGTGCAGCCGCTAACGCCGTGGGAGGTAAGCCCGCCAGCTCAGATTCATCGGTGATCAACTTGCTCCAGCCACGGGTAGCATCAAGCAAATTATTGGAAAACTGCGAGCCCAACTCACTGAGTCGAGTACTAATCTCGGTAAAGCGCTTCTTCTTATCCTCGGGCAGAGCAACACCCGCTAGCTCGAAGTCACGTAACGCCTGCCGGATCACCTCTTGCTGCGCTTGGCTCAAGCTGGCGAACTGCGCGCTGTTAGCGACACGCTGATAGGCATCAAACAAGCCCTGATGCTGTCCAACCCAACTGCCATATTCGCTGAGTAACGGTAAACAGGAGTCATAAGCGTCACGCAGTTCGGGGGTATTTGCCACACCATTGAGGTGTCCCACCGGCGACCAGGCACGACTGAGTTTGTCATTCACTGTATCCAACGGTGTGATCACCGCTTCCCAGCTCTGCTCTTGGCTGCTGGCGACCTGCTCCACCACTGCTTTACAGTCAGCGATCAACTGCTCAACGGCAGGCTTAACATGCTCAGGCTTAATCTCGCTAAAACGTGGCAGGCCGGAAAAGGATAACAACGGGTTGGTCATGGATGATCCCTGATCTGATAAAGAGTCTAAAGGGGGTTATCGGGGTTTAAAGACCTCTTTTCAAGTCAAGCCGTGACATTTGTCATGACCGACTGGTGACAGCTGTGGCTAACGACAAATAATGCGGTGATGAATACTTCACTTACCCAGCCAAAACGGCATACAAAAAACGGATTTGAAAAAAGAGGACCAATGAACAAGCTGAACAATTAACCACAACGGTTTTGCTGCCATAACGATTTAATCCACAGCGTCGATTTTCATTCAGCGCCAGTCGGGCTAGTATCCATAGTTAAACGCAACCCTTTGTTGGAGAACATATGAGCAAGCATTTCGACTTTATTGCTATTGGCGGCGGTAGTGGCGGCATAGCAACGGCGAACCGTGCTTCGATGCGTGGCATGAAATGCGCCATTGTCGAAGCCAAATTTTTAGGTGGTACCTGTGTCAATGTCGGTTGCGTACCCAAAAAAGCGATGTGGTTCGCAGGCCAGATCGCCGATGCATTCAAATACGCCCCTGACTATGGCTTTGACGCCACGGTGAAGGGGTTAGACTGGGGCAAGTTAGTGGCCAGCCGCGAAGCTTATATCTCGCGTATTCATGGTTCCTATGATCGTGTGCTTGGCAATAACGGCGTAGAGGTAATTAATGGTTTTGGCCGTTTTGTTGACGCCCATACCATTGAAGTGGATGGCGAAACCTATACCGCTGATCATATCTTGATCGCCACCGGCGGTCGGCCCCAGATCCCTGACGTACCGGGTGCTGAATTAGGTATCGACTCTGACGGCTTCTTTGCGCTAACAGAGCAACCAAAGCGAGTTTTAGTTGTCGGTGCAGGCTACATTGCCGTTGAGATTGCTGGGGTCTTTAATGCCCTTGGCAGTGAAACCCACCTCGCCGTGCGCAAACATAAGCCACTGCGTAATTTCGACCCGATGCTCGCTGATACACTGGTAGAAGTGATGGCAGAAGACGGCTTGAACCTGCATACCGATGCCACACCCAAAGCTATTCATCAGCATGATGACGGCAGCTTAAGCATGGAAACCGAGAGTGGCGAGATGATTGGCCCCGTGGACAGCCTGATCTGGGCAATTGGCCGAGACCCAGCCACAGACAATATCAATCTAAAAGCCGCAGGTATTAGTCTCGACAGCCGTGGCTATATCCCGACAGATAAATTTCAGAATACTGAGATCGCCGGGATCTATGCAGTCGGCGACAATACGGGCCGCGCGCAGCTCACCCCTGTCGCCGTTGCCGCCGGACGGCGTTTGGCTGAACGCCTGTTCGATGGTCGCGAAGGCTTACATCTGGATTATGAGCAGATCCCCACCGTGGTATTTAGTCACCCGCCGATAGGAACCCTAGGATTAACCGAGCCTGAAGCGATAGAGATCCATGGTGAAGAGAATATCACTGTGTATAACTCGCAGTTCACCGCCATGTATTCGGCACTGACAGAGCACCGTCAACCGACCAAAATGAAATTAATCTGCTTAGGCGAAGAGCAAAAAGTGATTGGTATTCATGGCATCGGTTTTGGTATGGATGAGATCCTGCAAGGCTTTGCCGTGGCGATGAAGATGGGGGCAACCAAAGCTGACTTTGATGCCACGGTGCCGATCCATCCCACCAGTGCGGAAGAGTTTGTTACGCTGTCACCACAGGTATATCGCTAACCACGATACGATCGAAAAAGCCGCCAGACTGGCGGCTTTTTTAAACCCATCAACAGCAAGTCTCAGGTCAGCTTTGGCGCTTAAATATTTGCCCAAACAACACTACTAATGGCAACGCAACCGCTGCCTGCGCCCACCATGGACGAGCGGGTTCAAACAGGATCCAACTGGCAAACATTAGCACCTCACTCCATGCCAAAAGTTTAATTAGCCGCTTACCACAAACACTGATCTCACTAAGTAGGCTAATCACCACAGACCAAGCCAATGCTGTAAACGAAATAACCACCGCGGCAAGTAAAAAACCGGTGGCATGACTCGCGATGAGCTGGGATCCCAATACTGCCGCACCAAAGCACAGCGCCAAGTAGTGGCTGATGGTTTGTGTTTTTAACAGTTGTTGCCGAACATCATGCAGCAGATGATGAATTGTTTGACGCCAATGGGCCGAGGTACGAAAGGTGGCAGCCATGGTTCACTCCTTGAATACGCCGCTGTGCGTTATTTGAACACCTTGTTCATTTACTACTCTAGAACGCCGTTAGATCATTCTCAAGCGATATTCGACTAATTTATGCCTCTGGTCTTGATGTCGTGAACCATTTCGCATTATGCAAAGTTCCAACAAACCGGGTAGATGCCATACTCAATAGTGTCGTTCATCTGGAGAAACTGAATGTCATCGCCACTGCGCGCTCCTCGCCTGCTAGAAACCCTACGAGAGGGATTGTGCCTGTTCGAGTTTTTGGCTCTGCTCATCTCTTGGCCGTGGCTAAAGCGCGCCCATACCAAGATCAACAAGCGCCGGACGATTTTGGTGATCCCCGGTTACACCGCCTCAGACAAAACAACCTGGTGCTTAAGATTGTTCTTACGTCAACTTGGTTATCGTGCGGAGGGCTGGCAACAAGGCCGTAATCATGGCCGTGTTGAGCAACTATTACCTGCGTTGGAACAACGTTTATTGGCGATCAGTCATCGCGATGGTGAAGCGCCGGTCTTACTGGGCTGGAGTCTCGGCGGGTTTCTCGCAAGAGAGCTAGCCAGAACACTACCGCAACATGTATCGCAGGTGGTTACGCTAGGGACGCCCGTTATCGGAGGTCCTAAATACACCATAGTTGCCCGTCATTATCGCAGCTGGGGCTACTGTCTCGATGAGCTGGAGCAAACCATCGCACTGCGCAATCAACAGGCATTCAGCATGCCCGTGATCGCGCTATATAGTCGCTACGATGGCATTGTCCATTGGCGTGCTTGTCTCGACCAACTCACCACAACGACACACTACCCCGTCACAGCCACCCATATCGGTTTAGTCGGATCACCCTGGGTGTTTATAAAAATCGCCCGACTGTTAGGTGATCATTGAGGAGAGCGAAGAACGCCCCCTTGAGCAACAGATCAATTTAACGAGGGTAGTTCAGAGCCTACCTTTGCCACCAATGAATCCACCGCAGCGGATGGGCTATCCAGCACCATCTCAGTATCGGTTGTCAGTGTCCAAACCGCTTCTTCAGTTGCCACATCAAACAAAGCCGATTCAGCGCGCATAACAAAGGTCTCATAACTCGTCGCAGGAATGCGTGCATATCGGTAGCTCTGATAAAAATAGCCATACCAACCGCGATAGGTATCAACGCCTACCACGCGAAGATGCGCGGGAACATAGGTGGTTATGGTTTCTTGGCCAACAGGGCGCACCAGCAATACCCCATCAATCCCATCCTCGGCAAGTCGCTTAACCACTTCCTCTCTCTCCATCTCATGTAGACGAGGATAGAGCTCAGACGACAATGAGGTCTTTACCCCTTCGCTGGCGAGCGAATCGGCCAAGCCTTTTTCGAGAAAGTATTGATAAGCGGGATCATAGATCACACCAACCACCAGCACATGGGTAAATGGTTTATGCGGGTTGGGATCCTGCCACTGCTCAACCTGCTTAGTACTTTGAACGGCACATCCACTCAGCAGCAAATACAGCGAGGTAACAACAATGGCGCGATAGAGAGTGATCACAGGTCACCTAAGTTAAAGGATGGCGTAGCCATCACTTTAGCCCGCGCAGCTGCGTTATACCAATAGATTCATTCGGTTAGTCACAAGAGACTCGACATCCAGACGCGGCACTCTCTTCACTCAACGCCAACAAGCGTATCACTTCAACCGCGTCCGCTATCGGCACAGGCGCTGGTGCCTGCCCGCGTATCGCATCCAATAGCTGCTGATAAAAGCCAAGATAATCACCATGCAAGGTAGCGACCGGCTGATGTTCAGTGGCAAAGTAGAGCTGCCCCCATAACGCTTCGGCTTCAATACCAAAGCTAGATGCCTGTGGATCCATACCGCTTTTCAGCGCGTCTTCTTGCGGATCTAATCCCGATTTCAGGTAGGTGGCCAATTCGCCTTGTAACGTAAATCGAGGATTAGCCGCAGCCATATAAGGGGAAGCACACAACACCACCTCTTTATCGGCGTAATGCAACTGCAGCTTAAAGTAATCCACAGCCTTCGCTGCTGGACGCAATGCTCTGAGGGTGGCGGTTAAATGGCTTGGTTGACCAAACAGCTGTAACGCTTGATCCAGCAGGTGCGGGCCGAGATCCCAAAAGATACCGCTGCCCTCACCACCATTTTCCCGCCAGCGATCCCGCGGCTGTGGACGAAAGCGGTCGAAGTGACTTTCAACATAGTGCACCTTGCCAAGGCTGCCATCGGCGACTAGTTTTTTCACCGTCAGGAAGTCACCATCCCAACGACGATTCTGAAACGGTACTAATAGGCGCTCCTGCGCCGCCGCAAGTTGCTGCAGCGCGACGGCATCAGCATAATTAGTCGTCAGCGGTTTTTCCAATAACACATGCTTACCGGCCGCTAGCGCGCAACTAGCCAAAAGGGCATGACTATCGTTCGGACTGGTGATAATCACCAGATCAAGATCTTCATGGCCACAAAGTGCATGATGATCTGACAGCACCTCAACATCCGGTAACAACTGATGCACTTTAGCGGCATCAGAACTACTGACGGCACGGATCTCCACCGCCTCCGTCGTTGCCAACGAACGTAAAAAGGGCACATGAAATGTTTGTGCCGCGTAGCCAAAACCAACAATGCCGACCCTGATGTTACTCACGATAATCTACCTTGTTCATTCATCCGCCAAGTTGCTCCAGTGTAACGCTAAACCATGGGTATCAATATGCCAACGTCACCGCATAAAAAAAGCCCATGTCAGAACGACATGGGCTTTTGCAAACGCCAGCGGTGCATTACTGCGCTTGCTCAGCCTGCCGAATACGCTCTTCGCTAGGCGGATGACTGGACAGATAATCTAACCAGCTATCGCTATTGGGATCCTGAGAGGGCAGCTCGTCCTCCTCTATACCTTCTGATAATAACGCCTGATGTTTTGCCATCATCTTGCGCATCACATCGGCAAACAGCGTCGGAGGCAGATCATTGGCTTTAAGAAACTCAAATGCGTAACTATCAGCATCGCGCTCAAAATCCCGAGAGTAAGCGGAGCTGATGATATAGGTCGGCAACGCCGCAAACAGATCACCAAATGCCGATGCATCCCCCACCACCAACACGGCAATCACCGCAACGGTAGAACCCTGTAAGGTCTGGCGTAAACTATGCCGTTCAACCACATGGCCAATCTCATGACCGAGTACAGCTAATAGTTCTTCGTCACTGTCCACCAGCTCAACCATCTGATCGGTAAACACCAGCGTGCCATCAGGCAAGGCAAACGCATTCGCGCCAATCTCTCCACCATCGCGAAGTAACACCCTAAAGGTGTATTCACTATCGCTAGGCAGATAAGGTGCAAACAGATCGTGCAACTGCTGCTGCCGCACATCTGACAGTTTACTTTCACTCAATAAACTACGATCCAGTAGCGCTAAAGTCGTCTCACTTGAGTGATCTAAAACAGTGGCAGGAAGTTGATATGCCACCACCTTGGATGCGCCGGGAATGCCATAACTAACCATCCACCAACAAAACAGCGCCACCAAGATGACACTTGCCAGTACAAACTTGGTATGACTCTCAAGGAAGTTGAGAAAACGATTGCCACTATCTCGACCAAACGCAGCCAACCATTGATCAATGGCGTCATTGTCTGTGGTTTCAAAGCGGCCACCGTCCGGCAGGTCGATATAGCGCGGTGTATTCCCAATGCGCGGAGAGACCGTCACCTCAGCTAAACTACATTGACCTAAATGACGACTATCAACCGCTAGCAGTTGCAGCGAACCATCGGCGCCAGTGCGCATGGTGGCGAGCGTCTGTGCCGATGACTCGCCATCATAGTAGGTGCCAGCAATCATGCTCACAGACCTAGCTCGATATCAAAAACGTCACCGATCTCTTCACCAATCGCATTGCCGGCATCAATCTGCGCAGCAACAAAACTGTCCAAATCATTCCCTTCCAGCACTAGGGTTTCAGCCCGATAACGCACCAAATTACAAATCACCCAAGGGATAGCGAAACCAAGAGTGACGATGATCAGGAGCGCATTAAGCAGATAGAGTTTGGTTAACGCTTTGGCATCCAACTGGCTCTTGAATTTGTTCTCTTTTAACTTGGTATTGTTGAACAACAAATTACCCAAGCGAGCGTTGACAAACGCTTTGACGAAAGTGAAGCCAATGATACCCACCAAGACAGTAATGCCTGTACCAATTGTGGCCACAGCAGGTGCATCGAAGGCCGCACCCGCAAAGCTCAAGCCGCCGAGCACAAACAAGCCGATATAGAGAACGGTGGCAATCAGCATCGCCATCAGAAACGTGATGTAGTACTCACCCACATCTAACTTGGCTTCAAACGGTGCGTCGCCATATTTTGTGTTATTCACCAAATACTTATTCAACTGACGGATCCACCATGGAAAGGCGATACCGAAGCTAAAAAGCACTGCCAGATAACCCAAGACAAAATTGCAAAATGCGGAGCCGTAACTGCCAGTGAAATCGAAGCGGATATTCCTAAACGCTGTGTTTCTCATATTAAAACGCAAACTGCGGTTAATGATCCAAGGCGATAAGAATAGAAACAACGGGATGGAAACCACCATAGTTTCCACAGGAAACTGCTGGTTTAAAAAGAAAAAAGCGACAAAAAGCACTACGGCGATGATACGCCCTTTGAGGATCGTCACGGGGTTGGCGAGATACTGAAAACTGCCACCAGCCACCTGCATGTTGCCGTAAAAATACTGATGTGTACGTACCTTGGCCCAAGCGGCATAAATACCTAAGGTCAAGATGGTCAAAACAATATTAACTATCCAGATACGGAAAAATTCACCACCAAGACCATGGAAGGTAAAGGGGTGGCTGTCAAACTCAATCGCGGCTTCGGTAGGGGTAGCACTGACCGTTGACGTTGCTGCCGTCAAATCGGCCTCAGGGGTATTAGGGGACTGTTCCATCACTTACTGCTCCTTTTTACAAACATCTTTCATGGATGATCTTCAGTTCATCCATTCCTAATGGAAATATCCCGCCTATGCTACCGAAACAAAGCGGCACTGTTGATTAGAAAATTATCAAATCGAGAATTTAAGCAAATAAAACGGGGCAAAACTCACCTATCCTTAAGTCTAAGTTACCTTTGTCTGTCCGCTTGCTAGAGCAGCTATCGACCAAACTGCTGCCAGATCATGGCCACAGGCGATTCAAGCCAAACAGCCACATTCATTGATGCTCGCCAAAAACAGGTAAGAGGTTGAGCAAGTAAACGTCAGGAGTAGCCAATGCGGCTCATATTACTTTTGCTCGGTGCACTGCTGCTATTCAACGTCTCTGCAGGGGGGCTATTGGCCAAGCAAGCGCTCCCCAAAGTAGAGGTCAGCAATAAAGGTCAACTTACCATCACAGCAAAAAATGATGTGAAGTATCAAGACTGGAGCAGCACAATGCTCACAGGCAAAGCCAGATTGGTGCTACATATCGCCTCAAAAAAGAGCGCCAACGATATCAATCTCGAGGCGATGCAAGCCGTTACTGATGCCAAGCTAGACCCACACTATTTTCAGACCACCACCATAGTTAATGGCAGCGATTCCGTTTGGGGCACAGCTAAATTTATCCGCAAGTTGTTGGAAGAGCGTACCTTACAAGAGCCCGATGCGCGCTTTGTACTAGATAACCGCGGCCGCGTCAGGAAAGCATGGGATCTGCAAACTGGAGATTCCGCCATATTGATCGTTGACGCAAACAATCAACTGCTTTGGCATAAAGAGGGCAAACTGGATGTACTGGATATCGAAGGCATACTGGAGATCATTCGCGCAGAGATAACACGATTGACCAAAGCATCAGGCACCAGCTAAATAGCTAGTGCCGGAACGCTCTGACCAATAATTACGTGATGCGCTACAACAGCGAACGCGGCGTTACAAACCACCCAAACGATCTGCGAGTATTTTGTAACGCTTAACATCCTCTTCATCAAACAGAGGATTTTCACCGTCAGCTTCTTTCGGCACTAACAGTTTTTCACGGGCAAGACGTTCAACTCTAACTTCGGAAACTTTTAAGAATGCGGCGACATCGGCCACAGACATCATCTGCGACATAGGTAACTCCATAGGCAGCGTAGTAATAACTTCGGTGTACTAATTAAAGCTCGAACTGCCGAAGTTTGCGAATAGCAGGCAGTCATCTATTGGAGCTACCTCACTTAGTGGGCTCAACTATGCGCTGGGCATAGCAAAAATCTCAAGTAGATTGAGTGCGTTATGTGATCCAGCAAGAGTAGTCCAAGGCATCAGTGAGCTGATAATATCAACAGGTGAAAATCTCCGAGGTTACTTATTGCAAGCGATTAACGTCAAAGACCCAGCTCGCGCCGTTCTGTTCGCACTCACTGCTGTATTACTCTGGTCGACAGTGGCCACCGCATTTAAGTGGTCACTGCAAACCCTGTCACCAGCACAGCTGGTGTTTCTTGCTGCGTTATTCTCCACCCTGTTTCTCGGCATAGTCGTTGGCTGGCAAAAGAAGCTGCATCTATTGGTCTCCACCTTCCTGCAACGTCCCTTGCAGTTTGCTTTGCTCGGTGCGATCAACCCATGTTTGTACTATTGGGTGTTGTTTGAAGCCTACGACCGACTCCCCGCACAACAGGCACAAACCCTGAACTACACTTGGGCGATCACCTTAACCCTGCTCTCTGTCCCTCTGTTAAAACACCGCGTCACCAGACCACAATGGCTAGGTGCGGCGCTCGGTTACTTCGGTGCCGTGATCATCGCTACCCGAGGAGATCTGCTGGCATTGCAGTTTGATTCCACCCTCGGCGTGCTATTGGCGTTAACCAGTACCCTGCTCTGGTCCATCTACTGGATCTTTAACGCCCGCCATCAAGCAGATCCGGTGGTCAGTTTGCTGCTCTGTTTTATCATTGGTACGCCTTGGTGTGCAGTATTAGCGGGCTATCAAGGCGCCCTATGGCCTGACGACTGGCGTGGTTGGCTAGGGGCTGCGTATGTTGGCCTGTTTGAAATGGGGATAACCTTTATCCTCTGGCTTACCGCCCTGCGCCTTACAGACAGCGCCGCCCGCATTGGTAATCTGATCTTTCTATCACCATTTTTGTCACTGCTGTTTATCTACGGCTTACTTGGGGAGGCGATCCATCCCGCCACCTATATTGGACTGGCCTTTATCGTCTGTGGCGTGCTAGCCCAGCAATGGCGACGAAACTGATCTCAGGCTTATGTTGAAGTCAACGGTGTCACAATATCGTCATACAATCGCTCTATGATCACCGCACCTGGAACCTCTGGAAGGTTGTTTGCTGCCAACACCCCCTGTCGCCGTAGCAAACATTTGGGGACAACTCATTGCCCTATCCTCAGCTGGATGAACGTCTGAAAACAAGCTTATGCCTTGTTATCAGACGTTTTTTTTATTAATCCGACTACACTTAACAGATTCCGGTCCAACGTATCACTTTATGAACTATCAATTTCCAAAGGACTTTATCTGGGGCAGTGCGACAGCCGCCATTCAAATAGAAGGCGCTGCCAGCGAAGCAGGCAAAGGACCATCGATGTGGGACGATTACTGCCAACAACACCCCGAACGGATCTTTCAACAAGCCAACCCCGCCATTGCTTGTGACCACTACCATCGCATGCCTGAAGATGTGGCGCTAATACAGAAAATGGCTCATAACGGTTACCGTTTCTCACTCTCTTGGCCACGTTTATTACCCCAAGGTTCGGGGGCACTCAATAGCAAAGGGGTGGCATTTTACGATAGATTAATTGATCGGCTCTTAGCCGCCGGTATTGCACCTAACGTCACCCTCTATCACTGGGATCTGCCGCTTGCGCTGGCGCAGCAGGGCGGCTGGGGAAATCGCCAAACGGTTGATCACTTTGTGGCCTACGCCGAGCACTGTTTCCGCTTATATGGCGATAGGGTGCCCCATTGGGCGACGATTAACGAACCTGCTTGGAGCATACTCAACGGTTACGTAACAGCACTGCACCCGCCCTGCGTACACAGCTATAAACAAGCGATTCAAGCAGCTCATCACATGCTCTGTGCCCATGCCCTCACGATACAAAAATATCACCAAGGCGATCACAGCGGACAGATAGGCATAGTGCTCAATATGTCGACCGTCTACCCCGCAACGCAATCAAATCAGGATCGAGCCGCAGCACAATTGGCTGATGGTGCGCTCAACCGCTGGTTTATCGACCCTGTGCTGTTGGGTCGTTACCCCGAAGATATTTGGCAATACTATGCCGACTGGGATCTGTTACCCGACCATTCCGGTGAAGAGTTAGGCTGGTTTACCGAAGACAGCATCGATTTTATCGGCGTTAATTATTATTACCCGCACTATGCCAGCGGTGATGCCACAACCACTCAGTTTCATCTCAATACCACAGGTGAAAATGATCCACAGCAAGATTGTGTCTTTTCCATCAAGGGTGCCTTCAAGTTTGTCAAAAACCCGCAAGGGCGTTACACCGATTGGGATTGGGAGATCTACCCGGAAGGACTGCTCCAGCTTCTGCAG
Organism: Corallincola holothuriorum; assembly: GCF_003336225.1. NCBI lineage: Bacteria > Pseudomonadati > Pseudomonadota > Gammaproteobacteria > Alteromonadales > Psychromonadaceae > Corallincola > Corallincola holothuriorum. The sequence continues at coordinate 27,248 of NZ_QPID01000003.1, read as the reverse complement.
CGGGCCGAAAGCTACCGTCCGGGGATCCCCGTCTATGTCACCGAGAATGGTATCGGCTTACAAGATCAGTTGGATTTGTCTCCCTCGCTGCCAACACAGCAACATGTCGATGATCAGGAGCGTATTGATTTCGTTGCCGAGCATCTGAAGGTGATCCACCAAGCGCTGGCAGAAGGTGTCAATGTGAAGGGCTACTATATGTGGTCATTGATGGATAACTTCAGCTGGATCAACGGTTACAAAAAACGTTACGGCTTTCTCTACATCGACCGCGACAACAACCTGCAACGTTATCGCAAAAAATCCTCATATTGGTACCAAGATGTGATAGAAAACAATGGCTTTTAGTTTGCAACACAAAGGAGTTGAACAATGGAAGAACAGTTAGAACAAAGCATGGATCAAGGGGTCACCCTGCTGACCACCCTGACCGAGAAAGCGATAGAAGTTGCTGTACTTTATGGCCCGAAACTACTGCTGGCCATAGTGGTACTGTTTGTCGGCCTGTCGGTGATCAAGGGGATGCTAAAGGTGATGGACGCCGCCATTGGCCGCGCCAAAGTAGAACCAACGCTAGCAAGCTTTCTACACAGCATCACGTCGGTGATCCTGAAAACCATACTGATCATCATCTTCGCTTCAATGATTGGTGTTGAAACGGCATCTCTTATCGCGATGCTGGGTGCTGCAGGTCTAGCCATCGGTTTAGCCTTACAGGGGAGCCTGGCGAACTTTGCCGGCGGCGTATTGATCCTGCTGTTCAAACCTTTCAAAGCGGGAGATGTGATCGACGCTCAGGGTTTTGTTGGACGCGTAAAAGAGATCCAGATCTTCAACACCATCATGCTCACCATGGATAATCAAAAGGTCGTGATCCCTAATGGCATGTTGTCGAACGGCTGCGTAAAGAACCTGTTTAGCGAAGCCACCCGCCGTGTCGATCTCACCTTTGGCATCAGCTATCAAGATGACATCGCTCAGGCAAAGGGTATTTTGGATGCACTGGCGATAGAGGATGAGCGCGTACTCACGGATCCGGGGCATGAAGTTTATGTCAGCGCCCATGCCGACAGTTCGGTCAACCTGCTGTTACGCGTCTGGGTTAAATCCGATGACTATTGGGCTGTGCACTTCGGTTTAATTGAGCAGGTGAAACTGGCGTTTGATAAAGAGAATGTCACCATTCCGTTCCCACAACGAGATGTGCATCTGCATCAGGTGAATAGCTAATAGCAGAAATACCACTTTCTCTCGCCAACGGGAGAAAGTGGTCGCACTATTTTTACCGAAAAAGCGTAACCAGTGGAGGCTAACGTGAGCGAACAAACCAAAGATACCGTTACCGACCGTCAACTGGTGATTGATACGCTGAATCGACTGCGCCCTGCCGATCTATTGGACTTTCAATTCGGCATTGGCAGCAAACCCAGGCTCAAATGCAAACTGATTGGCTACGAAGAGACCAAGTATATCGTTGTCGCAATCCCGGAGTTAGCCAGGGTCAGTTACAAAGATCAGCTAACTCTTGGTAATGGCTGTATCGTTCGTGCAATTATCGAAGGGGATGCCGGTCAATGCATCGCTTTCAAATCCACCATAAACGGCGTCATCAATCACCCACAAGCATTGCTGTTCGTCGACTATCCAAAACAAGTGCAGATGTTCAGCCTGCGTAACCAAATACGTATTACTACCCACGTACCAGCCACCTTGATATACACCACCACTGACGCAGCGGGTAAAGATGAGTCTACCGAAGCGTTTCACGGTACCATTATTGACCTATCCGTTGGCGGTTGCCGACTTAAACTGCCTTGGCATCTTGGTCAGGGCCGCCTATCAGCGCAAGAGGTGCTGGTAAAGATCCTCTTTCCATCACGCCCCGATGAGCCGTTATTGATTGAAGGGGAAGTGAAGAGCCAAAACCGCCACGACGGTAAGCATATTACCCTAGGGATAAAATTTGGTGAGATTCAGGAGTTGATCGAGCTGTTTAATCAGTTAGGCATAGAGGAGAATGATATCAGCTAAACATCCCTCTCCTCGTGGCTCGAGTTACTCCGCCAACGCAGCTTCAATGGCAGAGGTCATCTGCTCTGGCTTAGTCGCCGTCGCAAAACGTTTAATCACCTTGCCCTGCCGGTTGACCAAGAATTTAGTGAAGTTCCACTTAATCCGTTCACTACCAAGCAGCCCTTTGGCATTCTTTTTAAGATAAGCAAACAGCGGTGCAGTATTGTCTCCGTTCACTTCAATTTTGCTAAACAGTGGAAAGCTGATGTGGAAATTGAGATCGCAAAACTGAGCGATCTCGGCATCACTGCCTTGCTCTTGGCCACCAAACTGGTTGCAGGGAAACGCCAACACCTCAAACCCTTGTGCAGCGTACGTTTTATATAGATTTTCCAAGCCCTCATATTGCGGCGTAAAGCCGCACGCGCTGGCGGTATTAACAATCAACAGCACTTTGCCCTGATAGTCAGCCAGTGAGACAGTCTCACCACGATTATTGGTGGCTTCGAAGCCGTAAAGATCACTCATTTAGCTGTGCCTCATCAATAAATGAAAACAGTGGATACAGCCAAGCTAACAGGTCGGATCACTTTGCGCAAACGGGACACTGTGGATCTTTATTGATGCTGAAGTTATGCCACTGCAGGGTTTTACCATCAAATAAACGGAGCTGATGTAAGCTAGTTAACGGCTGCCCCAGCAGCGCCTTAACGGCTTCTAACGCCTGCAAGCTACCCATCACACCCAGCAAAGGCCCCACCACACCACTGTTACTGCAATTGAGCCGCGGTGCATCGGTCGTTTCAGGGTACAAGCAGTGATAGCAAGGCGCATCGCAGTCAGTATGGTCAAACGCACTCAGTTGACCCTCAAACCGGATCGCCGCCGCCGTAATCAGGAGCACACCATGCTGGCGACACACACGATTAACCGCGTGACGAGTAGCGAAATTATCGCTGCAATCCAACACCAGATCGACCTCGGGAATATACTCATTCAGCATCCCTTCATCGAGATGTTCGGGGATCGCCTCCAGCATGATCTCGTCATTCAATTGCTGCAGTGTCTGCTGTGCTAAGTCGACCTTGTCTTCGCCGATATCATCGCTGCGATAAAGGATCTGCCGCTGCAAGTTACTGAGATCAAGCTGGTCACCATCGGCTAACAATAACCTGCCAACCCCCGCGGCTACCAAGTATTGCGCCACCGGACAGCCTAACCCACCCATACCGATGATGAGCACACTGGCGGCTTTCAATTTTAACTGACCCGCCTCGCCAATATCATCGAGCAGGAGGTGGCGGCTATAGCGAAGCTGTTCTTGGTTGGTGAGCATAATGACTAAGCTGTATCGCTGTAATTGGGGGGATCAAGATAACCAATCAAGCTCAGGCTGGCTAGCGGAGTCCGAGGCAACGCACCCGGATGGTTTCATTGGCACTGGAAAAGCGAAAACGATTAGCGAAAAACGGTTCACCATCAATATGCGCCGGGATCCGCGTTTCTGAGCGGATCTCTAGGGTGTCCAAGTTGACTTGTTGCACCTCAGGAGCAGAGACATGCGCCCCTTTAGCGACTTTGAACATCATCGGCAGGCGTGACCAGGTACCCATAGGCGCCAAACGTATTAAAGACAGTTCATTGTTCTGCAGGCTGGCGTTCGGCGCCACCTTGTAACCACCGCCACTGAATGCGCTGTTAGCCACCGAACACATGAGAAACTGTTCGTCACTCTTCCACTTACAATTTACAAACTTAGCGCGGTGCGGATGATAGCCAAATAGGCTACCTAAAATAGCACTGTGGTAAGCAGCGCGGCGGCCGCCGCGACGCCCTGCCACTCGATGGGCGACAAAGCCTTCAAATCCTAATCCGACCGAAGTGAGAAAGTAGCTGCCATTGCAGCGTCCCAGCGGCATATCCTGAGTCGGGGTAAACAGGGCAATATCTATCTGCTCAGTCTCGCAGGTACCCAGCTCAAGCGAACGCACCAGGTCATTACCGCTACCCGCAGAAACAAAGCCAATATTGAAATCCAGATGGGGTAAACGATTGATAATTTGATGGGCGGTACCATCACCACCAACGATCACCAAGTTAGTGACTCCGGCGTCAGCAGCATGTTTTAACTGGGTTGCGAGATTCTCCAAAGCATAGCAGTGCAACAAGCGGCCTTTATGACCCGATTGTTCGATTCGTTGCATTACTCGCTTTGCCAGGCTGAGCGCCTGACCACTGCCACTGAGTGGATTAACAATCACCGCATACATCGATTTGCCCCAGTTAACTAACGTCAAACCTCCTTTTCGACGTAGCTTAAGTCCCTAAAACTGAAAGGAATTGATAGTTCTTTTTTTAGGGTTTCAGATTATATGCCGTTTTTTTCACCACTTAGAGGCGCTGATCACATTTTATTAACATGGTTTTAAAATAAGTTCATTTGCTGACGTTATTTTCTTTCAGATCAAGAAAGTGGCGGAAACAAGATGTAACAAGACGAGGCCTACAGCCGACAGGTATAATGACCGTGTTGATGCGCTTACTTGGCCAGTGATCTATGAATTTTTCCGACTATTCCCACTACGACGCTCTGATTTTCGATATGGACGGCACGCTGCTCGACACCATGGCGTTGCATGAACAAGCCTGGCGCGACACCTTAACCTTTATCGATCTGCCAGTACTGCCAGAACTAATGCGCTCATTGGTCGGGTTGCCGACCCTGCGCACCATGGAGATCATCGCTGAGACCGCCGGTATCGCAGCGCGTGATTTCACACCGGGCGTCGGCTTTAAGCAACAACGGGTGGATGCGCTCATGCTGCAAGGCGTCGCCACCACGCCGATCGTCGATATTGCCCACTATTACTTAGGCAAAAAACCACAAGCGGTCGGTACTGGCTCAGGTACAGAAGAAGCCCACAGCTTATTGAAAATCGCCGGGATCGCCGAGCTGTTTTCTGTGGTGATAGGTGCGGATCGGGTCACCAGACACAAACCTGATCCAGATACTTTTTTACTGGCGGCACAAGAGTTAGCCGTAGATCCGAAACGTTGCGTGGTGTTTGAAGATGGCGATGCTGGCATTGACGCCGCACGGGCAGCGGGAATGGATGCTGTTGATATTCGAGCCTTTTGGCAGCCAAAACCCGGCTACTTTGAATAAAGTAACGGGAAAATGTTACTCCGGGAGTCCGTCCTGCCATAGCAGCGGGATTAGGTCATCTTTGTTCTCAACCAAGTCTGCCAGCGTGTACTGATCCAGCACTTCAAGAAACGCATCAACAGCGCGCGTTAAGGCAAATTTGAGACGGCAGGCGGGCGTTAAACAGCACGCAGGAGACTGGCAATCAATACCATCCAGTGCGCTCTCCAACGCTCTAACCACATCACCGATACAGACCTCTTCAGCGGCCAACCCCAGCTTTATACCACCGCCCTTGCCCCGGGTTGATGACACATAGCCGAGCGTGGCCAGCTTATGTATCACTTTCACCATATGATTACGGGAGACCTGATAGTGCGCCGAGACCTTGGCAATGCTGGTCTGCTTATCAGCCGGCAATAACGCCAGATAGATAAGTGTTCGCAAACCAAAGTCGGTGTAGGTGGTCAATCGCATAACCGGTCGTCACACAATGAAATAAGTGGAGTGCCATTATACCAGCTCAATACTCGATGACATCCACTTAACCGACGCCACCTGATTCCAATCAAGTCAACGCCCGATCCCAATCCTTCCACACCGGCTGAAAACCCAAGCGACTAATACTGGCCACCACCTGTTCTGGGCGGCGTTCGTCAGAGATCTCAAACTGTTCTAATTGTGGTTTAACCCCATCGGCGTAGCCGCCCGGTTGGGTTTGCGAAAACGCGCTCATGGTGGTGATCCCCAGCGGCAAGACTTGATCACGGAACGTCGCCGATTCTCTCGTCGACAGCGATATCTCCACTTGCGAATTAAGCAAACGATAAGCACAGATCAACTGCACCAACTGACGGTCGTTCATGATCGATTTTGGTTGCAGTCCTCCGGTGCAAGGGCGCAAACGCGGAAATGACAAGCTATAACGTGTTTTCCAGAACTGTTGCTCCAGATAGTGCAGGTGCGCAGCAACATGAAAGCTATCCACCCGCCAGTCATCTAAGCCAATCAGCGCGCCTAAACCAATTTTGTTGATACCGGCACGCCCCAAACGTTCAGCGGTTGCAAGACGCCAATCAAAATCCCGCTTTTTCCCTTTGGTATGGTGCTCAGCATAAGTACGACGATGATAGGTCTCCTGATACACCAACACGGTATCAAGCCCCAGACTGATCAGCTGTTCATACTCATCTTGCGCCAGCGGCTGCACTTCCATGGAGATATGGGAGAAATACTCTCGCAACAGCGGTAGCGCCTGGGCGAAATACGCCATCCCCACCTTACGTTCCGACTCGCCAGTGACTAACAACAGGTGGTCAAATCCCATCTGTTTAATCGCTTCCGCTTCACGACGCAGCTCGACCATATCAAGGGTTTTCCGGCGTATCGGGTTGTGCATCGAAAAACCACAGTAGGTGCAAATATTGCTGCACATGTTTGACAGGTACAGTGGAATATAGAGCTGAATGGTATTACCAAATCGCTGCCGAGTTAGCTGAGCGGCTTGCTGTGCCATCTGTTCCAGAAACGGCTCAGCAGCAGGGGAGATCAGTGCCTGAAAATCATTCAGATCACGCTTAGGTTTAGCTAACGCACGCCGCACGTCAGCGGCGGTTTTGCCATTGATAGTGAGAGACAAATCATCCCAATCCCAATCGGCGATCAGCTCGGCAAAACTCACAGCGCCTCCAGCGGTTGATCCAGAAACGCAGTCAATGGGCTACTAGCCACTGCCGCAGATTGACGCCCAGCCAAACCCGCTTCATAGGCCATCCGTCCAGCCTCTACCGCCAGTTTAAATGCCCGAGCCATGGCGACCGGATCCGCGGCAACGGCAATGGCGGTATTCACCAGCACCGCATCAGCGCCCAGCTCCATCGCCAGGGCCGCATCAGATGGCGCACCGATGCCAGCATCAACCACCACAGGCACGTGAGCCTGCTCAATAATAATCTCTAAGAACTCTCGGGTACGCAGCCCTTGGTTCGAACCTATGGGAGATCCCAATGGCATGACTGCCGCACAACCCACCTCCTCTAGCCGTTTACACAGCACTGGATCGGCATGAACATAAGGCATCACCACAAAGCCCTGTTTCACCAACGTTTCTGCTGCTGATAGGGTTTCAATAGGATCTGGCAGTAGGTATTTGGGATCCGGATGGATCTCCAGCTTAACCCATTCGGTACCTAACGCCTCGCGCGCCAAATTGGCTGCAAACACCGCTTCTTCGGCGCTTTTAGCACCAGAGGTATTGGGCAGTAGTGACACACCCGCATCGATCAGAGGCTGCAAGATATCGTCATCACTGGCGTTAAAGTCCACCCGTTTCATCGCCATGGTGACCAACTCACTGCCACTGGCCAGCAATGCGTCGGTCATCGATTGACGACTGGCAAACTTACCGGTGCCGGAGAATAACCGACTGCTGAATTGCTTCTTCGCTATGCTTAACATGGTGTAATCTCACTGTTCAATTTAGCCACCGGCGATCGCCTTAAATAGCTGCAACTCTTCATCGCCAACCAACTCATGTTGATGCCACTGCGCCCTTGGTAACACCTGTTGATTGACTGCAATCGCCACCCCAAGGGGGTCGACTTCAGTTAACCGCAACAGATCGGCGACGGTCGAGCTGACAGGGCAGTCCACCGCCTCACCGTTTACTTTTACAGTGATCATAAGCAGGCTCCTGTCATTCTATTTATCTCAGTAACGGCCACAGGATCACCGGCAATATGCTGTAATTTCGCAATCATCGATTCCGCCGCAGTGGCTTTAGTGATCGCACTGACTACCGCGAAGCTCCCCACCCCAGTGTTCATCACTGCGCTGGCGCGTTCGGCATCAATGCCGCCAATGGCCACCAGCGGCGTATTGGGTAGCAGTTGCACCTGCTGCGCCAGGCGAAATAACCCCTGAGGCTGAGAAGGCATCTGCTTGGTTTGGGTGGCAAAGATATGGCCAAGCGCCAAGTAGCTAGGTCGCAACTGGGCAGCACGTAGCAGCTCATAGATACCATGGGTACTGATGCCCAAACGCAATCCAGCGCGCTTAATGGCTGCCAGATCGGCGGTTTGTAGATCTTCCTGTCCCAGATGAACACCATAGGCACCCAACTCGATAGCTAACTGCCAGTGATCATTAATAAACAGACGCGCTTGATATTGATGCCCAAGAGCCACCGCTGCCGCTATCTTCTGGCGCAGATCTGGCGACTGAGGATCCTTAATCCGCAGCTGCAATGTCTTAACGCCCGCCGCGAGCAAACGCGCAAGCCAAGCAACAGAATCGACCACCGGATATAAACCCAAGCGTTGCGGGCAAGGTGCAAAAGGTACTGGCGAAACCAGCTCATCCGACGCTGTTAACTCAGCCAGCGATGCACCAACTCGCGGCAACATAACGCTATCCGTTGGCCATCCCAAATGCTTTACAGGGCCGGCGCCAGCACCCACTGACACTGCCGCAGCTAAGCCCTGCTGCAGATAACCACGGGCAAACACCAGGGCATCTTCTAATGCATATCCTTGCGCCCAGATCGCCGCGATGGCGCTAGCCAAACTACACCCCGTACCATGGCCATGGGCGGTGTCCAAACGTGGCGCTGAAAGATAGCGCTGACTGTCTCCATTGCTCCAATAATCCAAACAGTGATCAGCCAGCAGTTGATAATGCCCACCTTTGAGCAAGACCGACCCGACGCCCAGCGCCAGTAGTTGCTTGATCACGGGTTCCGGTAGCACACCATCTTGCAATGCCATACCCGCTAACAGTGCGGCCTCCATGGCGTTCGGCGTGAGTAGATCGATCCAAGGTAGCAAGTGTTTAGTAACCGCAGTCAACGTGGACTCAGTAACTAAGTTGTCTCCGCTACTCGCCACCGCAACGGGGTCATAGACCACCAGCGGTACGCGATGCCCTGTTTGCGCCGATGTTTGTTTTAACTGCTGCAGCCATTGGCTGACCATGACCACTTGTGACACCGTGGCCAACAAGCCGATCTTGATGATCCGCGGTGGCAGATCCGCAAGCAACACATCCAGCTGAGATTGCAGTACCAGATCAGACACAGGATTAACCTGAGAAACGGCCACCGAGTTCTGCGCCGTCACCGCGGTGATCACAGTACAACCATGGGCACCTAAGCCATTAATCGCCTGCAGATCTGCTTGAATACCGGCTCCCGCACTACAATCCGAACCACCAATGGCCCAAACGATGGCAGAGACTTGGCCTTCTCCACCACTGGCAACCAGCTCACCACCACAGGTATAAGGGGTGATCATTCGCTGACTTTCTCCCCTTCTGCAGCGGCAACATCAGTCGGCGCTTTGTAAAGTTCGCTGCCTTGCTGGCGGAAGGTTTCAGACATCTTCGCCATCCCCTGCTCGGCTCCTTCGACACTGTCCACTGCCACCGTAATAGTTTCATCCAGCAGCTTTATGCTGATCTGCTCCTGCTTGGCGGCAAATTCACGCACCTCTTGAGAGATCTTCATCGAGCAGAATTTCGGCCCACACATGGAACAGAAGTGCGCCAGCTTGCCCGACTGCTGGGGGATTGTTTCATCGTGATAAGCACGGGCGGTATCGGGGTCAAGGGAGAGATTAAATTGGTCTTCCCAGCGGAACTCAAAACGTGCTTTGGAGAGCGCGTTGTCCCGCACTTGAGCACCGGGATGGCCTTTGGCTAAATCGGCCGCATGCGCAGCGATTTTGTAAGTGATCAATCCCTCTTTCACATCGGCTTTATTTGGCAAGCCAAGGTGCTCTTTTGGCGTTACGTAACACAGCATAGCGCAGCCGTACCAACCGATCTGCGCAGCACCAATACCTGATGTGATGTGATCATAGCCGGGCGCAATATCAGTGGTCAGCGGCCCCAGCGTATAGAAGGGCGCTTCATGGCAGGCAGAGAGCTGCTTATCCATGTTCTCCTTGATCAACTGCATCGGCACATGACCAGGACCTTCGATCATCACCTGCACATCATATTCCCAAGCGATTTTGGTCAGCTCACCCAAGGTATAGAGTTCACTGAATTGTGCCTGATCGTTAGCATCGGCGACCGAGCCGGGACGCAAGCCATCACCCAGGCTGAGGGAAACGTCATAGGCAGCACAGATTTCGCAAATATCGCGGAAGTGGCTATAGAGGAAGTTTTCCTGATGGTGAGATAAGCACCATTTAGCCATGATTGAACCACCACGGGAAACGATACCTGTCATCCGCTTCGCCGTCATCGGCACATAGGCCAGCAACACGCCGGCATGAATGGTGAAGTAATCAACGCCCTGTTCACACTGCTCAATCAAGGTGTCACGGAATACGTCCCAAGTGAGATCTTCCGCCACCCCTTTCACTTTTTCCAGCGCCTGATAGATAGGTACGGTGCCAATCGGCACCGGGCTATTACGGATGATCCACTCACGGGTTTCGTGAATATAGCGACCCGTTGACAGGTCCATCACAGTGTCGGCGCCCCAGCGGGTTGACCACACCAGCTTCTCTACCTCTTCCTCAATCGAAGAGGTCACCGCCGAGTTACCGATATTGGCATTCACCTTGACCAAAAAATTACGGCCAATAATCATCGGCTCCGACTCTGGGTGATTGATATTGGCTGGAATAATCGCCCGCCCTTCAGCCACTTCGTTACGAACAAATTCCGCTGTTATCTGCTTTGGTAAATTCGCGCCAAATGCCTCGCCCGGATGTTGCACAGCCAGCTCCGCTGCCACTTCAGCTCGGCCCATATTTTCACGCAGCGCAATGTATTCCATCTCAGGGGTGATCACGCCTGAGCGGGCGTAATGCATTTGGGTGACACAACGTCCCGCCAAAGCTCTTTTCGGCTTAGGTAGATGCTCAAAACGGATATGGTCTAAGCCTTCGTCGGCAAGACGCTGCTGGGCAAACAGTGAGCTGGCACCAGCAAGCGCTTCAGTGTCATTGCGCGCTTCAATCCATTGTTGACGCAAGCGCGGTAAACCGCGTTGCAGGTCGATGCTGGCATCAGCTTCTGTGTAGTAGCCTGAGGTATCATAAACGCGGATCGGCGCGTTATCTTCAAATTCAGGCTGCGCTTTTGTGCCGCCAACTAAGGTTGGCGACAACGAAATTTCACGCATCCCCACTTTCACGCCAGGTAATTCACCCTGCACAAAAACTTTATGCGAATTAGGAAAAGAGAGATCTGCCAAATTGGCAAAAAATGCTTGCGCGGCGGCACGGGCGTCGCGCCGTGGATTGCTTTCTGAAACAGTCGTGGTTTGTGTCATTGTGGCCTCACGTTAATCCGTAGTAACAGTTAACGCCGGCGCACCGATAGATGAGTGGTTCAGTAGGATTAAGGGCTATGGCTTCTGCTAGGTATCGCAGCTGTTTGCGATAGACAACAGGGACACGCCCTCTTGTTTCCCTTCGCAGGCATTAACCTGATCAGGTTCAACGGATCCCGCTTTCGCGATCTCAGCCTATCTACCCAAAGGTAGCTCGGCACTCCGACAAGATATTGGCAACGAGTATAGGGGAAATAGAAAGGGCCGCACAAGTGCGACCCTTTAAAAACTAGTGCAAGAGATAAAGCCCTGAACTTCAGGCAGCGTAACTCTCTTCATTTGTGGCCTGAGGGCTGCTTTCGTCAGCGATCAGAACGAGTTGCTTTAGGTGATCAAAAATATCCACCATCACAGTGCGATCCGTCGCCAGTTGTTTTCGCAGCGCTTCCACTTCTGCTGCGGTCATGGCTTTATCCATTACAATCTCCAACTGGGTTATTTAAAATTGGTTATAAATTGGTCTGCGCTAAGAGTAGTAATCACTAAAAAATACGGTCTGATCTAGCGCAACAAATTCTCAATTAGCTATTTATTCGTCATTTAATGATGCAATTTTAGTCAATTGTTTACGTTTTGTTAAATTTTTTAGCGAAAAAAAGTAACTTTTTTATAACACTCGGTTTTACAAAGATTTTTCTGCACTGAAAATAGTTTTATGACAACAAAGCGAAGCCATCACGCTCAAATACGGGGTAATTTGAGATCCAGATCACACCTACAAAATGGCAATAGTCCAAACCGTTGGAAATTTACTCAAAAAAAAGAGAGCAACAATTTGCTCTCTTACTTTGAAATTACACGAAATATTAACAATTTCATTTACATATTTAGCTCAATGCGCGCTTAACCAGTGCCAACATGGCTTCAGGTAAATCAAGTTCCAACGCTGCGGCATGACCCGCCTCAGACATCTTTGCCCAAGTCTTACGAATAATGCCTAACATCTTCTCTTCCGTATGCTTGGCTGCAAAGTCAGCGAAGTAATACTCCAGAAAAACCAGACAGATAACATCTTCCAAGGTCTGGCATTCAGCATCACGCTTAATCTTCTCTTTGCGCAGCAGTTGTTGGGTACGTACCGCATCGTCTTCGCTGTAGCCTTGCTCACGCATTAATTCCGCAGCCAAGTCTGCGTGCATTTTGCCCAAATCGGTACGCCACTGATGATAACCCTGACGATCCATCGGATAATCGCTGCGTGGGATCGCCCACCGCTTAATATGCTGCGCACGAGCCGCGATCTGCAAATGCTCACTGGCACCCGGCGCAAACTGTGCCAACCGCTCACTCATCCGTTGCCCATATAACAGCTCTTTTGGCACTTCGACCTCATGACAAAATTCCATATTGGGGTCTTGGCTATTCACCTGATCGATAGCCTCTAAAGTCAGATCTAAAGCCGAATTATTGTCCATGGGTCATCCTTCGTTATCTTTGTCTCAGGTTTAAATTAGCAGAATTAGAGAGTTAGCAGAAATCCCGCGACTTTAATCGCAGCGCGTGTAACTCATCGCTCCGATCCGTCAGTTTACCAGCAATCAGGTGCACTACCTCCCCTTGCTGATCTAACACGCCCCTGACCTCCAACAATCGGGCAGTCAAATAGGGCTGTTTTTGTGCCCGCGCCGTTGCCTGCCACACCACCACATTGGCATTCCCGGTTTCATCTTCCAGAGTGATAAAGGTCACTCCCGAGGCGGTACCCGGACGCTGTCGTCCCGTCACCAGTCCCACCACGGTAACTAACGCGCCATGGCGCATGGTGCTGAGCTCTGCGGCCGTCTGACAACGATACAGAGCCCCTTGTTGCCGTAACATGGCCAAAGGATGGCGCTCCAGCGACAAGCCCATTGCAGCGTAATCGGCGAAGAGTGCTGCCGACTCCGTGGGCGCCGCCAGCTCAATACCACCATCATCGATCCTCGCCGCAAGCAGCGGTGTTGCCTGCTCGGCACCGGACAGCAGCCAGCGCGTTTGATAGCGGTGCCCGCCTAAAGAGCGAAAAGCACCGGCCGCCGCCAGCGCTTCCATTTGGTCTTTAGCTATGCTGCGTTGACTTGCAATTCGCTGCTGAAAATCCGCCATATCAGCGAATCCCTGCGCTGGGCGCTGGGCAACCAATAGCGCAGCCGTGGCGTAAGACAAACCTTTCACTAAGCGTAACCCCAAACGCAACCTAGGACTTGGCTGGGGGGTCTCTGCAGCCCCCTCTTTCCGCTGTTCGTTCTGCAGCTTATGATCCCAATCGCTATAACAGATATCCACAGGCAACACGCCGATGCCGTGGCGTTTCAGATCCTGTACCAGCTGGTCAGGACTATAAAATCCCATCGGCTGGCTATTTAGCAGCGCACAACAAAAAGCGGCCGGATAGTGGCATTTAAGCCAAGCCGACACATAAGCCAGCAGCGCAAAACTCGCTGAATGGGACTCAGGGAATCCATACTCACCAAAGCCACGGATCTGACGAAATACCTGCACTGCAAACGCTTCGTCATAACCATTCTCGGCCATGCCCCGCAAAAATTTTTTTTCAAACAGATCCAGTTGGCCGCTCTTCTTCCAACTCGCCATCGCCCGCCGTAACTGATCCGCTTCGCCAGCACTAAAGCCCGCTGCCACCATCGCCAATTTGATCACCTGTTCCTGAAACAGGGGAACGCCAAGGGTGCGAGACAGCACCGCCTCTAGCGCTGCATTTGGATATGCCACCGGTTCCAAACCCTGCCGCCGACGTAAATAGGGATGCACCATGTCCCCTTGGATCGGCCCAGGTCGGACGATGGCGATCTGTACTACCAGATCGTAGTAGCAGCGAGGTTTTAATCTGGGCAGCATATTCGACTGAGCACGGGATTCGATCTGAAACACGCCGACAGTATCGGCGCGGCACAGCATCTCATACACCTCAGGCTGCTCCCACACCACCTGCGCCATCCCCATCGGTTGTCCGCTCTGTTGCTGGATCAATGCAAAGCATTTACGAATGGCGGTTAGCATGCCCAATGCCAGCACATCCACTTTCAGCAAACCAAGATCTTCCAAATCATCTTTGTCCCATTGGATCACGGTACGCTCAGCCATCGCGGCATTTTCGATCGGTACCAGTTGATGTAGCGGACCAGCGGAGATAATAAAGCCACCGACATGCTGTGATAGATGACGAGGAAAGCCGATCAACTCGTTAACCCACTGGATCAACAACTGACCCATCGGCAGATCCGCCACCCCCAGCGCCACCAGTTGTTGCTGCCAGCTCTGCTCACGGTCACGGCGATCCACTTGGTGTAGCCAGTATTCCAGCAGGCTCTGTTCAATCCCCAGTGCTTTACCGACATCCCGCAGCGCACTCTTGAAACGATAACAGATCACCGTCGCTGCCAAGGCCGCTCGATCTCGCCCATATTTTTGATAGATGTATTGGATCACCTCTTCACGGCGTTCATGCTCAAAATCAACATCAATATCCGGCGGCTCATTGCGCTCTTTCGAAATAAAGCGCTCAAACAATAGCTCCACCTTGGTGGGATCAACTTCAGTGATCCCCAAGCAGTAACACACCGCAGAGTTTGCCGCAGAGCCCCTACCCTGATGTAGGATCTGCCGGGACTTGGCAAAGCGCACGATGTCGTAAATGGTCAGGAAAAAGTATTCGTAATTCAGCTCGGCGATCAGCCCTAACTCTTTGTCCAACAACGCTTTCACTTTGACAGGGGTACCTTGGGGAAAGCGCCATTGTTCTCCCTTAGCCACTAACTGCGCCAAATAGCGACTCGCAGTCAGCCCTTCAGGCACAAGCTCCGCGGGGTATTCATAGCGCAATTCATCAAGGGAAAACTGACAAAGATCGGCGATCTTGACGCTATTTGGCAACATATCTGCGGAGAATAGCTTTTCCAGCACAGGCAGCGGACGCAGTACATGTTCAGCATTTTGCCGTAACGCCGCCGCTACCTGAGTCAGCGGTTGGCGATAACGAATGGCGGTCAATAGATCTTGTATCGGTTGCCGTTCACGGCAATGCATATAGACACAGCCAGCAGCCACGACAGGTAGTTGATAATCCCTGCTCCAGCGCATCAGCTGCTGACGTTGCTGCTTATCATCATGTTGCAGTAAGCGATGATGCAACAACCATAAACGCTGCTGAAACTGTTCGACTAACATAGCGGCGATGGCCTGAAAACGTTCAGCATCTTGCGGCCACCACAACAGTAGGCAGTGGCCAAGTGAATTCAACAAATCCTCGACGGACACACGATAGCTACCTTTGCTGCAGCGCCGTCGAGCCAGTGTAATCAACCCACATAGCTCGCCATACCCCTGTCGGCTAGGTGCCAGCACCACGCACTGCTCACCACATTCCAGCCGAAACTCACTGCCCAGCAACAGCTTGATACCATGCTGTTTCGCTGCCACATGAGCTTTGACCACCCCCGCCATCGAACACTCGTCAGTTAATGCTAATGCTTGATAGCCCAAGGCTGCCGCTTGTGCCACCAACTCTTCGGGATAGGAAGCGCCACGTAAAAAGCTGTAGTGACTAAGACAATGCAACTCAGCATATTCAATCATGCAGATCCACCTTCAGCATCAGCCAAACCACCCGTGAAGAAACCACTCACCACTGGCATCTTTAAAGATCCAACACAGTGCGCCCTGCTGATCCCGCGCCAAATAGTAGTCCCGTATCACCTCATCACCGCTGGCACTCTGCCACCAGCCGGAACAGATCCGTTCCGGGCCATCCAGAATTGTGATATCAGGTTTACTTAATCGACATGGGACAGGCAGCAACCAACTCGGTCGACGCGATGAACTCGCCACCGGTGAAGCTGACATCACAGGATCTACCGAGGTGCCGGGCGGCACAGACTTCCAGCTTCGTTCCGGGCGATGATCACCGGTCACCGTCATGCCATAAATAGCACCTTCCCCTAACTTACTCTGCAAACGCCCTAGCAGCTGGCCTTGAGTTAACCCTTCCCCCTGCCGCTGCTGTAGTAGATCAGTTGTCGCTGATGTGATTGCAACCAGCTGCTCACAACAAAGTGATAACCCCAACACTGGCGCGGGTAGATGCTGCTTTTCTAACTGCAGTTGCGCCAGCTGCCACCACTGCCTAAATCCCGTCTCTGGCGAGGAAGATCGCAATACGATAGAGGTTGCAGCAATATCTCGATGGCTGAGAGTGAGCAGGCATTCTGTGGTTGCCAGTTGCCGCTGACGAAGGTAATCCGTTAACCCCTGCAACAAACGGCGCAGGGGGAAAAGTAAACCGTGAAGGTGGTAAATTTCAGCGACCAGCGGTTGCGATAACTCAAATCGTGGCGGTGCTGAAAACACCTTAAACGAGGGCATTAAACGCCCCTGCAGTTCAAGGATCCAACAGAGCAAGGGCGCGCCCAAGCGACGTCGGATCTCCGCCACTGGCAGCGCTAGCAGTTGTGATAACGTTTGCAGTCCTAAGCCCGATAACCCTTGCAGCTGCAAAGGGGTAAAAGGCAAGCTCTCGACGCCAAGATCACCGAGACGTTTAGCTGTTTTTTTAGCATCAAGTGATGACCAGTTAGCGCCTGCCTGCGCCAAGGTGATCGCTGCCCGCGGTGTCTTAGCGATAGCGTACTGCCAACTAAGATCTTGGGTTAATAAGCTACGCTTTAACTGACCAAGATAACCCTCTACGCCGCCAAACAGACGCAACATACTGCCCACTTCCAGCAGTAAGCTGTGGGGCGGAAATAACAGAATGCGGGAAGCAAAATCCCCCGCCCATAGCGCCATGGCATGCAATGCTGTGGCTGACAATTGCGCAACATCGCCCTCAACCAGCTGATCTTCAGCTAATAAAGTGATGTCATCGGTCAATGCCAACAAGGTCGCCAGAGACATACCAGGCCGTACCCCCAACACCACAGCTTGCTGATTGCTCTGCAGTACCCGTTGCTGCCGATCCAACAAGACCACAACACCAGACGTCTCATGGCTGCGACAGCACCAATCAAGCGCTAAGCGGGGGAAATCTAACGCTAACCAGAGCATGCTTACGCCCGCCAAGGGCCGACAATGACACTGTCAGTCTCTGCTGCCGGTAAACTGAACTTGTCAGCCAGCGAAAGTGGAAAAGGCGATAACGGCCACCCACCACGACGTTTAAACAGCTCTACTAGCAACTGGCTATTACTATGACTTTCTAACCATAGACGGGTAGGCGCTGGCGAGCTGAGATCTCTGACCGCTTGCTGCCTGATCCATTGGGGACGAAAAAGAAACAACGGGGTTTGCCCACGCTCCGCCGCCAACTGTAAACGGCGCAACTGGGACGTTTGGGGCTGCTGAGCAGGGTCGAGTAACCAGAGCAGCACCACACTACATGCTCCGGAGCTCAACGCTTGCTCTGCGCTCCAGAGCTGCGCCGACATATCTTCAACCCCAGCAATTACCAGTTGCTGCTCCACAGGCAAGCAAGCCTGCAGCAACCCTGGCGCATAAGGCACCATAGGCGGAGCGATCCACAACTGGAATTTGTCCACGGATGCCAGCGCTGCCATTGCCGGCAGCAGCAACTGTACTTCACCGATGCCGAGTCGCGGCAACAGCAGCTCCGTTACTTCCTGACGTCGCCACCCACCATCGAGCGCCTTGTCTAAGACCGCATAACCAGTGGCGAGTGATTCACAAGACGAAACACGTGGCGCGGCGCCCTGCCATAGCAAGCCAGAGTCAAAAAGTGGATCCAATAATGGCATAATCACCTTAAAATATACTGTATATGCATACAGTATATTTTAAGGTGATTGATTCGGCAAATAGCCGCTGGCAGAGGAAAATTGATCTATTACAACTGCACTCATCATTTAAACCCATACAAAGTGAGCTGATTAACATTTATCCAAAATCCATATTTAACATATGGATTTATTGTCTACTATTTGTTCACTTACATATCTGTCGGATACAGATGTTGTTGCCCAACCATCACGGATGCCGAGACGGACAGCAGACCATGAAAAACGGACGAATAGCACTACAGACCACCTTCTTTGCCACGCTGGTATTGCTTACCTGCAGCGCCCTCTTTAGCCTGGCTTACGCCGCCCCCAAAGCACAGATGCTGAAACCTTTTGCGTCGCTCAGTGACGAAAGCAAGCAGTGTGCTGCCTGCCATAAAGAGCAAAACCCCGCCCTGTACCAGCAATGGGGGCGATCTAAGCATTATGGTGCCAATATTGGATGTTTTGAGTGTCACCAAGCCGATCCCAATGATGCTGACGCCATCAAGCACGAAGGATTTGATATTGCAGTGATTGTATCGCCAAAAGATTGCGGGCAGTGCCACAACAAGGAAGTCGAAGAGTTTGCCGCCAGTCATCATGCCAAAGCGGGACAGATCATTGGCTCACTGGATAACTTTCTCGCCGAGGCGGTGGAGGGACAGTTGAGCTTTAACGGCCAATCCCCCGCAGCTGTCAGCGGTTGTTGGCAATGTCACGGCGCCGAAGTCAAAGTATTAGCTAACGGCGACCTTGATCCAACCACCTGGCCCAACACAGGTATTGGCAGACTCAATCCTGATGGCTCAGTTGGTGCTTGTAGCGCCTGCCACCAGCGTCACGAGTTCTCCATGGTTCAGGCCCGTCGCCCTGAAGCCTGCGGAAAGTGTCACCTAGGGCCAGACCATCCGCAAAAAGAGATCTACGAAGAATCCAAGCACGGCATTAATTTCTTTGCCAACGTTGAGCATATGAATCTGGGTTCAGCGAAATGGATAGTTGGCGAAGATTATGATGCAGCCCCCACATGTGCCACTTGCCATATGTCAGCCACTCGCGAGCTACCTTTAACTCATGACGTCGGCGCTCGTATTAGTTGGACATTACGCCCTGCAATTTCGGAAAAAGTCGACGCGAAAGCGATTGCTCAAGGCAAGCAAGTGAAGCCTTGGGAAGAGCGCCGTGCTGATATGAAGAACGTGTGTAGTGCCTGCCACACCAGTGGCTGGATCGAGAACTTCTATACTCAGTTCGATAATTTAGTGGTGCTGTATAACGAGAAGTTCGCCCGTCCGGGTAAATCTATGATGGATCTGCTGACGAAGAATGAGATGTTAACCGAAGTCCAGTTCGATGAAGAGATTGAGTGGACTTGGTTCTACCTCTGGCACCATGAAGGTCGCCGCGCTCGCCATGGTGCAGCAATGATGGCACCTGATTACGTGCAGTGGCACGGCATGTTTGAAGTGGCTGAACGCTTCTACGTTGAGATGGTACCTCAATACCTGGAAGTGGTAGAGAAAGCAGAGCATGCAGGCAAGAAAGAGCAAGCAGCAGAAGCGCGAAAACTGCTCGACGAGATCTTATCCAGACCTGAACACGCTTGGTTCTCGGGCAAAGAGCCTGCAGATATCAAACAAAAGCGCCAAGAAGCACAGAAGGCTTTTAAACAGCGCTACCAAAGCGAGAGCAAATAAGTAGCACCTAGCATTGCGGATCAGCTTGAATGAAAGCTGATCCGCTTTTTACCTATCAGCAAGGATTTTTATGAACCAGCATAGAAAGCCCAGCCGATTATGGAAGCAAACCCGCAGCCGTTGGCTATTAGGGATCCCTATCGGTGGTTTCATCGCGTTGGTGTTAGGTGCTTTGGGTGTTGTGACCTTTCACGGTGTGATGGACTTCACCAACACGAATGAGTTCTGTTATGGCTGCCATATTGGCCGGGATACCATTGTCGAGGAGTATCAGGCCTCGGTACATTTCAACAATCGTTCTGGTGTTATCGCCACGTGCGCCGACTGCCATGTGCCAAAACCCTTTGTCGATAAGATGATCGTCAAAGTCAAAGCCACCGCTGATATCTACTATCAGTTGATGGAAACTGTCACCCTAGAGAATTTTGAACAGGAGCGATTACGCTTAGCCGAGCACGTTTGGCGAGATATGGCGGCCAGCAACAGCCGTGAATGCCGCAGTTGTCACACACCTGAAAGATGGGATAGCGACGCCCAACCGATCCGCGTCAGAACCAATCACCAAAAGATGCTTAGCCAAAATATGAATTGTATCGATTGCCATCAAGGAGTGGCTCATAAACGGCCGGTAATTGAGTAGAAATCAGTGCAGCTGATCCACCATAGCGCAACAAAAGGGGTCGATAACGACCCCTTTTGATTTTTGCAAAGCTAGTCCTGATGAAGCTTCTTAACCATCGCCAGAGCGGCATCATAGTCAGGGTGTTCACTCACCTCTTTGACCAGCTCCTGATACTGTAGCTTGCCATCCTTATCAATAATTAAGATAGCACGCGCCAGCAAACCCCTATCCTTGATCAACAAACCGTACTGCTCACCAAAGTTGCGCCATACCGCATCGGACAGCACTGGCATTTTGTCGACATTTTCCACTTCACAAAAACGCTTCTGAGCGAATGGCAGGTCCGTAGACAAAGTGATCAAAATCACATCTGCCGGCAGCTTCGCCACCTCACTGTTAAAACGTTTGGTTTGCAAAGAACAAACACCGGTATCAATGCTCGGCACCACAGATAACAGCACAGTTTTGCCCTGGTAGTCACTAAGCAAGATCGGTGCAAACTTGCTATCTACGACTTTAAATTCTGGTGCAGGCTGCCCAACTTCCACACCGGAGCCTAACAGCACCAATGGCTGGCCACCTGCGGTGACCAAGCCCTCACGCTCAGTCAGCTCTGCCCAGGCAGAAAAAGATAAACAGACCGTCAGTATCACAAAGGGAAGTCGAAGCATTGTTTCTCTCTCAGTTAGTTAATTCTTGGCTTGTCTGCATACGCTAGCATAAGTAAACAGATCAATGGCAAGCATAACTAAATACGCTAAATAGCAGAGTGGCAAGTTGTTGCGACAGCTATACGGAGAGGGTTACGTAACAAAAAGACGCCGCTTATCGCACAAAGTACTGGTGCCTAGAGGAGGTAAACTTGCAGCGGAATTGGTCGCAGACTTGCCCTGCCCCCAGATAACTTTGAGGAATACACCAAGCGCTTGAATGAAGCAACTAAGCCATTGGCGAAGATAGATTTGCAGCACAAGCTCAGAGCAAAGCCGCTAGCGGCCTTACTCTTTTTTATCGGTTTAATCTATTTAGATTTAACAAATAATCACTAACATCAAGGCAACAACACCGCAAATAACAGCGGCAATATTAGCCAACGGGTAGCGTTTTTCTTCAGGGGTCAAATGGAAAAAAGTCATACATCACCTCTTACGTCAAACCACAAGAGGCATCCATGCAACGAAATAGATCGGCCTGTCCTTACCGTTCTGAACATAACGGCGCTTGCCGATCAGAATTTTATATTAACAAGCTTTTAACGTTCAGTGCCGCGAAGCGGATCACGGCATAACCACTAAATTTTTAGAGCCCTCACCAGCTATTAAGTTCCTGCTACACCGCACTCAACCATTAACCAGATAGTGGGTAGCCACCGCGGCTGCATAGCCAAGTAAGATTGCCCATGACCAACGCAGATGCCCTAAGAAACTATAATGGCCTTTCCCAATGCCCATTAACGCTACACCAGCAGCAGAGCCTATCGACATCACACTACCACCGATCCCCGCGCACAGGGTGATCAGTAGCCATTGGAAATCATTCATTTCAGGGTTCATCTGCAGGATCGCAAACATCACAGGAATATTGTCAATCACAGCAGAGATCAGGCCAGCAACAACATTGGCTGTGCCAGCGCCATAGCCGAGATAAAGTGCGTCAGAAACCCAAGCCAGATAACCGATGAAGCTAAGTGCCCCCAAACAATACATCACCCCAAAAAAGAACATTAAAGTGTCCCATTCCGCCTCAGGTAACTCTGAGAACAGGTTATGCTCACGATCGGGGTCTGATAGTGGCAGGCGGCGACTACGCAGAAATATGGCCAGCATCAAAACTGACAACCCGGTCATCATTCCTAGATAGGGCGGTAGCCCCAACACCTGTTCAAAAATCACAGCCAGTACGATGGTGACAAGGAACAAACCACAATACATCCTGCCATGGCGTTTCAACACCACCTTCTCTCTGCTGATGGCGGGGGCGCCGCAAGGCAAAAACAGCGTCAAAATCACCGCTGGCAACAGGAAGCTCACCAGTGAGGGCAAAAAGATCTGCAAAAAACCAACAAACTCAATCTTGCCAGCCTGCCAAACCATTAAGGTGGTGATATCTCCAAACGGAGAAAATGCGCCGCCCGCATTGCAGGCAACAACAGTATTAATGCAGCCCAAAGAGGTAAACTTAGGTGAATCTTTTCCCACCGCTATCACCACGGAGCCGATCACCAAGGCCGTCGTTAAATTATCGGCCAGTGCCGACATAAAGAACGCAATACTACCGGTTAGCCAAAATAGACCTTTATAACCATAACCTCGACTCACTAACCCACTTTTCAGTAGTTCAAACAGTCCACGCCCTTCAATCTGCTTGATATAGATAAGCGCCACCATAAGAAACAGAAAGAGCTCGGCAAATTCATCAAGGTTATTCGTTACCGCCAAACGGATCTCTGCATGGGGAACATCATGCTGATATGCGATCACAGCAGCTAACATCCACAACAATCCCGCACTGAAGATCATCGGCTTGCTTTTACTGATGCCAGTTTGCTGTTCAAAGAACACCAATAGATAGGCAGTGAAAAAGATCAACAACATCAGTAAGGCCAAAGGGCCGGACATCATGCTGTCCGCACCAACAAACGCAGAAAAATCACTGGCAAGAACAACACCAGCAAGCAAAACCATCACCGCACCTAACCAGCGCCAATAACGAAACATCTCGGGCTCCAAACAGTGTCACATTTTCAAGTTGCTACCCATAAAGAACTAAGTACTTACTATTTCTACAGAGCCTATAAAAACTATACGCGGGAGTTACAAACCCTATTGGTGTCTAATTATTTTACAAGGCATATATATATTAGTTTTTGTTGTAACCCACCTTGATGATTTTTAAGCAAAAAGCTATCTGGCAAACATATTGCTTTGCTATCAATGACAGCGATGCATATGCCGTGTTATGCCGTCGCTAAAACACCAAGCTGTATATGGAAATTTGCAATATTATTAAGGAATCACACGATGAAAACCGCAAAGCAACTCTTAAAAGTGAGTGCTGTTGTTGCTTCTTTAGCTGTATCAGGGATGGCATCAGCTTCACTTACAACCTTCCAAACATTTACTGGTAATTATGGCGTATCGTCCGATGGTTGGGGCGGTACGAGTCAATCCGGCACTATTTCAGCCTCTGTCCCTGCAGGCGCTACAGTAGTTGCCGCATATCTCTATTCAGCAATGTATAGCTCACCCACTGCAATGGGGGATGTCACACTTGAGGGCACAACCATCAACAGCTGGGATCAAGAGTATACCAATGCAATCCCTAGTGTTAGCGACACCTTCTTCCGCACCGGACGCAAAGATGTCACGGCACTGGTTAAGCCGACGATTGATGCTGGCCCTGGTGGGGTTTATGACTTTAGCCTTCGGGAGTCTGATAGCAGAACAGACGGTGAAGCATTGATCGTAGTTTATGAGATGGCTGGCTTGGAAGTCTCTACAGTCGCTATCTTAGATGGCGGAGCAGCACTGGCTGGTGACAGTACTCAGGTGAACTTCTCTGATCCTGTGGATACTACAGATCCAGCGTTCTTCGCAGAAATGCGTTTGGGTATCAGCTTTAGCTGCTGTAACCAGAAGTCTAATGTCGATGTTAATGGTCAACTATTAACCAATAATGCCGGCAACAATGATGATGGTGAACTTGTAGCAAATGGCTCATTGATCACCATGGGTGGTTATGATGACGATCTGCTTAACCCTAATGCTTACAACGAAGACGATGAGCGTTATAACTTAGTACCGTTCATTAACGATGGTGATTCCAAAATTACTGTCGATACAGATAATCCATCCAATGATGACAATATATTTGTTGCCTTGTTCCACGTTAAAGGCGAAGCAACATTTACCCAAGATGTACCTGCGCCAGCACCATTAGCGTTATTGGGCTTATCACTGTGTGGTTTATTTGCACGTAGTCGCCGTAAGTAATTGCTGCGCTAAAACTGAGAGCGGCGGGGATCTTTCCCGCCGTTTTTTATTCTAGAATGTTAGTTCGGTTAAGCGTAAAGGAATTACAGATGAGCCGTTTACTACTAACGATGGCACGTGTAACAGTGCTCAGCGTGAGCCTGTGCAACCTTGTTATTGCAGCCCCTATCAATCTGACAGAAACTAAATCTCAGCAATATTTGGAGCAAGCTTTTACCGGCGCCAATGAAATGGGGATGGTTGATTTAGGAACAGGCAAAGGCGTCAACGATCTTAGCTGGCTAAATCAAGTTGTCGCTGAAGGGCTTTACTCTCAAACCTCTAGAAACCAGATACTGACACTAATATCCAACCAAGATTATCTTGATGCAGAAACAGCTGCTCGCAAGTGGATTGCCGAGCGCCCAGCGGATCTGACCGGACACCAGTTATTTATCTTAGCTCTACTCGGGCAAGGTAAAGACCAAGCCCTAAGTACTCACCTGATCGAGCTAAAGAAACTCGCACCAAACTTACATGACACTACCGCATTCTTGGCAGCGACAGGCTACGCAAAGAAGCGGCAGTTTTATCAAGCTCTGGAGCTCCTTAACTCTCCACTAACTGGCAGTTCAGCACAAACCTTAAAAGGCCAAATCTTATTCCAACAAGGTCGAGTCGATGAGGCGACGAAAGCATTAAAGGTCGCACTAACCACTAAACCCGATAACTTGGGCGCAACGGTATTGGTCACCAAGTTAAGCTTAGCCACCAGTCAACTGCATGACGCCAAGCGGTATGCTCAAATTTGGCAGAAGCTTGCCCCCGAAGATGTTGGACCATCTATGGTACTCAGCGCGGTTGCGATGATAGAAAACCAACCCAGTAGCGCCAAGAAAGCCATTACAGAGACCCTCACTCGTCACCCCGAAAACTATGTCGCAATGCTCGACTTAGCATTGATAGCTTGGCGTGAAGGCGATCTAAAGACAGCTAATTCACAGCTAGAAAAGCTGAAGGCTGTAGATAGTCGTGAACCGTTACAGCTCGCTAGCCTGATGTTACTTAATTCTGATAAGGAGAGTGATAAGAAAAAGTTAGCATCAACAGTAGCAAAGCTTATCGAAATAGATCCAAACGACCCAATGCACCAACTGTTACGGATTGCGGTGCAAGCGACGGTCTCCGAAACAGATCTCTTACCACTATCGAATCTTTATATCGATTTGAAAGATAAGTCGCTCCGCCAACAAGTTGCCACAGCCACTAACGCTGGCTGGTCAAGTGTCGCCTATAGTTACTACCTGTACCGCCAAGGCTATTTTGCCATGCTCCTCGCGGACAAAACTAACAACCAAAATCCGCTATACCAGATCAACATGGCCAGAGGCCATTGGAAGAGCGGTGATAGCGATAGCGCACAGCGCACCTATCGCGCATTTCAAGATGCCAACCCTAAATGGGTTATTCCACTACTCGAAGTCGCGGATATTCAATATTTTCTCAATGGCGCAGATGCGGCGCTAAGCGGCTATCGTCAAGCCCATTTAAAACGACAAGATTGGCCAGAGTTAACTGTGAGGTTAGCGAATCTACTGTTTACCAGCGGAAAATTTGAAGACGCGCTAAGTTACTACCAAACACTCAGTAGTCAGTATCCCAAAAATGGCGTCTTCCTTGCCCAGATAGCCATGACGGAACTCGCATTAAAGCGTAACAACGAGGCACTAGTAAATGCCCAGAAAGCCCATACATTGCTGCCACAACACCCTGAAATAACCAAGGTCTTAGCACAATCGTTTTATAGCTTAGGGAACTGGGATAAGGCACAGCTTAACTACCTCAAGGCGCTAAAACAGGGCGTGCAACTAGAGTTAACAGATCTGCTCAATCTCGCGAAGAGCTTTGAAAAAAGCGGCAACAAGAAGCAAGAGATACGTTTTCTTGAGCGTACACTAAATCTCGGTGTCGATTTTCAACAGGCAAATGAAGTTAAACAAAGGCTCAAGGTTCTCAATGGTGCATAGCGCAAATGCCCCTAAGTTAATTTCACTCTGCCAAGAACTGAAATCCAACAGTTAGAAGTTAATTACAGCAATAGATATTAGAAAGCCCGCATTTGCTGATGCGGGCTTTTTTATCGTCTGATCGCTAGATGAATGGATCTAATGTCGACCAAGAATACTTACGCGTTTGTCGGTGCCCAGCCCATAGGTATGGCTCTTTCCGGTTGATGACAACACTAAAGGCTGCCGATACTAGGCGTGCTGAAAACAAAAAGCCCCTCGCTTGGGCGAAGGGCTTTGCTGTTTTCAACGGCCTTAAACGCAAAAAGGCTACCCTATCGGGTAGCCTCTTCACTGTATTAGGTGTCTGGCGGTGACCTACTCTCACATGGGGAAGCCCCACACTACCATCGGCGCAATTGCGTTTCACTGCTGAGTTCGGAATGGGATCAGGTGGTGCCACAACGCTATGGCCGCCAGACAAAAACTTAATTAGGAAAATGCCGACTGTCACTCTATCGATTTTGGCGTGTCTTGCACGTCACTCGCTTAAAACTTCTTAGGGGTTGTATGGTTAAGCCTCACGGGCAATTAGTACAGGTTAGCTCAACGCCTCACAACGCTTCCACACCCTGCCTATCAACGTCGTAGTCTTCAACAACCCTTTAGGGGACTTAA